>JAUZQX010000116.1 GCA_030950765.1 Ghiorsea sp. | reverse complement strand
CTCATTTCCATGACCGACATACCCGTGTCGTGCCAGTCCAGCATTTCTTGTTGTGCGCGCTTGATAACCGCAGTTGGCAGCATGGCTGGCCCTGCACTGAAATTAAACAATCTTGTCATGGTATATGAATCCTTTGTTGTGGTTTTTGAGGCATGCTAAGTGCGAAACACGGCGAATGAACGCATACCCTCAAATTTCAAGCGAGAGCATAGCTAGAGTTTCGCTTTTCCTCAACAAGACCTCTCCACCGCAGTTATTTTTTGAGCGAATCAAGGCGAAACTCAGCTTGAAACCGGAAACATCGGGGTCAGAAACATCGGGGTCAAGATGTACTCAACATTGCCACCATCATCGGTGACTACCGCAACAAACGGCAAACCAAGCGCCATACCCACTACGCCGCGTTGGTTGTTAGGCAAATGCATCATTTATTTTTTACCTACAGCTCTAGTGTCATTGGCTTTCATAAATTGCACTGCAGTATAAGATGAAAGGTACTTTTCAAACCCTTTATATCGTTTGTCTTTCACAGCGACTCTATTTTCAACCTCGTTCAATAACCAAGGGTAAAAAAGCCGATTACATTTATATTCTACCCTCTGATGAACGAACCTAGGGTTTTTAGTAACTGAAGATGGTGCAAGGCTCTTGAAAATATTAGAAGCAACATTTTTGCTCTCACAGTATGCAGATTTCAAATGCTTTTCTAAATAGCGTTTTTTATAAAAAATAAAATCAGGCGTACTTATATCATTAGCTTTTTTCTTCAACTCTTGCTCATAAAACTCAATAATTTCTTTCTTACCATACAGGTCTAAACTTTCTTTCCACTCACTCAGGTTCGAAGGAGTTAGCCCAGGATAACGTTTTTTATTAAGAAAAAATTCATTATATACATCATCTTCTCCCCTCCCATTTATAATTACTTCACGCATTGCTTGAACTATCAACTTTTGAGCATTTTCCTGCCCATTAATTGGCCTTAATTTTCCTTTGATAAAAGCGAATACAGCCTCTTTGCTTTGGTCTACATTATATTCCGTGGCTAATTGTGTAAGCAGTCTATTCTCAACATAACGAGCAAGTTTTAGCTTTTTAATGTCATCTTCACTTGCATCAGCTGCATGTGTCAACATTGGTATCTCTTTTAATAAATCCTCTGTAACTAATTCATTATCAAATATTGCCACCTCAATGCTACTGCTACTTTTTTCATCAACTTGGCTGAAAAAGAACCCAGCTAGGAGACTTGTAATTATAATGATGATAATAATAACTAGTGTTTTATTCATATTCTCTCGCTTATTTTATTCTTATTGTATTTTTGAATATATAGGAAGCATCGGGGTCTACCATTGGATTTTACATAGTAGCCGAGGTTAAACACTCCTGCTAAGCTTGTATATGGTAGGGGTGTGGCTCTTGGGGTCCGCAGGTCTTTTTATTAGATTCTTCTCGACCTTGAAATGCCGCCCCTGCCACCTATGTATCATCCGAGAAGGTCTTCCGGGATGATGCCAATTCGTAGTGAATCGTGGCTCTGTGCTGTAGACGTGATATCGGGTGAATTCTTGTAAGATAGGAGTTCGATATGGACGCATTATTGGTGGGAATCGAAACATCGGGGTCTACCATTGGATTTTACATAAGTAGCCAAGTCTTGTTTGCACCCTAAGGCATAATACATCCTTAAGCATCAAACAACCCTTCCTATTTTTGAAATTAGAAAAGGGGTCAGAAGGGCCAGAGCCCTTTTCATCATATTTCTTCCAAACTTATCGAACTTATCAAGGGCAGGGCTTGTTTCTGGCATATCAGTAAATTCAAATTCTAAGCGCACCAATTCGGCTAACATGTTAATACCTAAGAAACAAATCACAGTGAAACCTCTCGTGTTGATGAATCAAGACGTTGCACATCAATATCTGCACCAACTAAGGGAGATTCTTGCATAAAAGAAACAAAATCTGGTTTCTGTTTTTGTGTTTCCTGATTGGATGTGTCCCACTGATTATTCTGTGTCATATGAATTAAATATTTGATTCGTAAGCCCCCTTACCCTGTTAAATCAAAAGCTTAAACTATTTCGACAGGAACTACCAAAGAAAAATTGACACCATCGTCAAAAAAATATCGGTTTTTATGCTGGTAAATATGCCGATAATCTTGAAATATTTATGTATACATGCGGAAAACTCAATAAAAACAACAAAAATGACCTTTATCACATCCTTTGGCATCGCCTGTGCTGATACTTAAACAACAGCGCATCGTTGGACTGGCGTTGTAGCTTATAAAACTGAACCGATACGTTTTATATGGAAGCCAATTGGCTGGTGGTGTGATTCCCTTTTTTGGGAAACCTGAAACTAGCAAGCGGCATCCCCCTAACTTTTTAGGGTTCTGTTTTTGTAGGTTGCAACGCCAGTCCAACGACTGCAAAGACTAAGACCTGCTCTCCCTTCCTCCCCCCCCTCCCCGAGCAGGTCTTTTTCTTGTTGTTTTTCCAATATTCTTACCATTTTTTGTTGAAACTTACACCATCTCCTTTAAAAACAATGTGCACAGCTCCATCGGCTGTATTGATGATGTTTGCACCCCTATTCTGGTACCGCTTCACCACTTCTGCTTTGGGGAAACCATAGTGGTTTTTATAACCTGTCTGCGCGATAACAATCTTAGGCTGAACCTTGTCTACAAATGCAGGCGTACTTGATGTTTTGCTGCCATGGTGCGGCATCAACATCACATCAACAGGCTGAATATCATTTAAAATTTCCCACTCTACAGGGGCTTCCATATCACCTGCGAACAGCAGCTTTTGCCCTGTGATTAAAGTGATTTCTAAGACCAATGAAGTATTGTTATTATTACGTGGCGCATACCCCTGGGGCGGCCAAAGCACTTTGACATGGTTTTTCCCTTTTATATCAAAGTTATCCCCTTTTTTTAACCAGCGCACAGGCATTTTATTCATCACTTCAGCAAAATAGGCATGGTTCTTTGGCACATCCGCAAGCCAAAGCTCATGCACACCATTTAAACTTGCCAACAGTCGTTTGATGCCACCTGCATGGTCAGATTGGGCATGGCTAAGCAGCACAGCATCGGCATGAAGCCAACCCAAATGTCGCATATTCTGTGCGGCAATCGTACCACCATTAAATTTACTGCCTCTTTTTCCTGAAACATCAATCAACAGCTTAAAATCAGGTAACACCAACAATGATGATGCACCTTGCCCTACATCCCAAACGTATAATTGTGCTTGTTTGACCTCAGCTTCACCCAACATTACCACGGCATACAAACCAAGACTTATCAACAATATAGATGCAGACATCCATCGCTTCGATTGATACCAAAATGAACCCGATAATAATAAAAACACTGCGAATAACACATACAGCCAAGGCAAAACACCGCGTAACCATAAACTACCTGCTGGCAGGGTATGTATCCACAACAAAACCTGATTGCCCCAACTGATACCCCAGCCTGACCATTCAAAAATGTGTACAGCCCAGCTTGAACCACCCCAAAGCGCAAAAAACTCGCCCAACAATGCCAAAGGTAGTACCCAAAAGGCATACAATGGCACAAGCAGTGTGTTGGCGAGCAAACTCCACGCGGGCAACCGCTCAAAGACATAACCAATCAAGGGCAAAGTGGCGAGTGATGCAATGATAGACACCCAAAACATACCTTTAAGCCACATCCATGCCTTGGCATACATGCTTTCAACCTTGGGCTGTCGCCCTGCCCAAATTAGCAATGCCGAAGTCGCGGTAAACGATAGCCATAACGAAACCGACAAGACTGATGCTGGATCTATCAGCGTTATCAACATCAAGGCTGCGAACATGGTGTTGAGCGGCATCAATGTCGCACGAAGCGACCATGCCAATACAGCGGCAAGCAGCATCAAAAAGGCGCGTTGTGCAGGAATAGGAAAACCTGCAAGCAAGGCGTAAACAAAGGCGAGAAGCATACCTGCGGTGAGCGCAAAAGTGCGCACTGGAAAACGTACAATCCAAGATTCGCGGCGCGTGATCAGCCACCAAGCAAGAATAAAACCCCAGCCAGCCACCAAACCCATGTGTAAGCCTGAAATTGCCAACAAATGCGTTGCACCGCTGGCGGCAAAGGCATCATCAATACCAAGGGGGATACGGCTTCTATCTGCCAGCAACAAAGCCAACAAAATACCCTGTTGATCATCATCCAAACGAGTCAAAACATGCCTTATCTTTTGCCTACCCTGCTCCAGCCAAGATATGTGATGATTGATGATTTCAACCTTACCTGAAACACTGCCCACCAAAGCAACACCTTGATGAAATAAATATTGCTCATAATCAAAATAAGTTGGGTTCTTTTTGTTGCGCGGTTGATGCAGTTTTACACGCAGTTTAATATCCATATCAGGCAACAATGTTTGCCCATGATGATAGACATACACATTGATTTTAGCGTTGAGCACTTGCCCATCATCGCGCTGGATATGGTCAAGTTTAAGGCGGGTGTATTGTGCTGTTTGCCGCACATCATCAATGGTAGCTTGGATATTTATTTTTTGGTTGAACCAACTGTTATCAACTTCAAGTTGGGAGGTTTGCCAAGCCAAGCTACTTACGCCAAACACAAACCCTGCCAATAAAAAATACAACCAAGTTTGGCGCCACCACCAAAGCAGTGGTAACAACAAGGGCATATAAAACCAAGAAAAAACATCTAAACAGGCAAGGCTTAAACCCAATACCCAAGCAAGGCTAGGCAACAATAATGGTGCGGATTTAAGAAGGGTAAACAATGTCCCCACGGATACACATATCTTGCCCCAACATCACCCGCTCAATATTTTGAATGTGTAGGGCATCTTGCATGGTTTCAACACCTTCACCATGCCAAAAACTCATGGCATCCACGCCGCCAATCAATACAGGTGCTTGATAAAGCAATAATTCATTGCTGATGCCGTGCTCCAAACATGCAGCGTGAAGTTTACCACCGCCTTCAAGCAAGACTTGCAAACAGCCATCAGCAGCCAAATGTTGAAATGCAGCCTCATAATTCTCCACCAAAACCACTTCCATACCCAGCTCAGACCAAGCCAAAGCATCATCACTATCATGCATCACATAAAAACGGCTAGGCGCTTCATCAGAGAGCAGTTTACAATCCTTCCAAGGTTTAGGTGCATGTTTTCCCAGCATCACCCGCAATGGTGGTTGACCAATTATGGCTGCATCACGCACCGTTAATGATGGATTATCCGATACAAGTGTGCCCACACCCACCACAATCGCATCACACAAAGCGCGCACACCATGGGCATGTTGGCGCGATTCGGCACCACTAATCCATTGCGAATGTTTGGTGCGGGTTGCCATCTTGCCATCCAACGAAATCGCAGCTTTAGCAATCAGCCACGGCATGTTATACTGAATATAATGAAAAAATGGGCGGTTAAGACGGTCAGCTTCGGCTTGGCAAACATTGGCCACCACTTCGATACCAGCAGCCTCTAATACTTGCGCCCCGCCTGCCATCTGTGGGTTAGGGTCGGATGATGCATACACCACGGTCTGAATGCCTGATGGGATAATAGCCGATGTACAAGCTGGTGTTCGCCCCTGAGCAGCGCATGGTTCTAAAGTGACATATAAGGTTGCCCCTGTCACATCACCTGCGGCTTGCAAGGCTTCAACTTCAGCATGGTTGCCACCACAGGTTTGGGTAAACCCTTTGCCCAACACTTGCCCATCACGCACAATCACAGCACCCACAGCAGGATTAGGATGCGTATTACCCACAGCTTTCATGGCTTCAGACAATGCCATTTGCATCCATTGTTGGTGTATATTCGCTACAATTTCTTCTTTCATCATAGCCAAGCTTACAGCAATCTATTTGTTTTTGAAGTCGCCTGTTTTGAAGTTTAAAAAATACATTCGGTTAAACCTTAAAGGTTTTTTCGGCGCACACGCATATTGGTTTTTTGCCATTGTTGTTTATCAAAAAACAATTGGGCTTCTGCATTGCCGCGCCCTGCAAGTAGCTGTAACCGACTCATACCTTGCGCCAAAGCGACTGCTTCAACTGCATTTAAAAGCTGAGTTCCCAATCCTCGACCTCGCCAAGCTTCGGCAACGATTAAATCTTCCACCATACCCACCGTGCCGCCTTCTGCTGTAGAGATCAGTGGCTGCAAAGTACACATCGCAATAATGTCATGATCCAGATCCACCACCAACACTATTGCTTGCTCACAGCCCATCAAATATGCCAACCCCTGTCGCTGTTTACGAATATTAGGCTTAAAATCAGATTCAATAGCAAAAAGTTCACTCACCAACACCGTCAGCTTGCTTAAATCTTCGGTAGTTGCCTCACGAATACGCATGCCATGTTTCGCAAGTTTCATATTTTTCTTTTGTATTACGCTTGCCAACACGACGCATCCCCAAGATTAAATCTTTTTGACAAGCTTAATATACTTTTATGACATCACTATGAACATCAATATCGCGTGTTTTTCCCCATTTTTTTTGCTAAGGTGCGCCACTATCAGATTGAAGACAAAGGAAACAGTTCCCCATGCCAGAAAGTACGCAGCCTTATTATGTGACCACACCGATTTATTATGTGAATGATGAGCCGCATTTGGGGCATATGTACACCACGATTGCTGCTGATGTATTGGCGCGTCACCATCGGTTATCGGGTGATGATGTATTCTTTTTAACGGGTGTAGATGAGCACGGTCAAAAGGTGCAACAAGCGGCTGAAAAGCGTGATATTGAGCCCATTGAACTTGCCAACCAAGTAGTGCAACGCTACGAAACATTGTGGCCAGAATTATCCATTAGCCATGATGATTTTATCCGTACAAGCTCGGATAGACATAAAAAAGGCGTTCATGCGATGTGGAAACGTCTACTAGATAATGGTTCAATATATAAAGGTTTTTATGAAGACTGGTATTGTGTTCCTTGCGAAACCTACTGGACTGAAACCCAACTTAAAGATGCCACACACCCTGAAAAAGAAAATTGCCTTGAAGCAGAAATTTGCCCCGACTGCAAACGCAGCGTAGAAAAGATCCAAGAAGAGTCCTACTTCTTCAAACTCAGTGAATATCAAGATAAAATCATTGCGTACATCAATGACAACCCTGACTTCATCGCGCCAGTTTCACGCAAAAACGAAGTGCTTCGTTTTGTTGAAGGTGGTTTAAGAGATTTATCCATTTCACGTACTACATTTTCTTGGGGGGTGCCCGTGCCTGATGATGAAGGGCATGTGATTTATGTATGGATTGATGCTTTGAGCAACTATTTATCGGCTCTGGGGTTCCCTGAAGACACTGAAAACATGAAACATTGGCCTGCCGATGTGCATTTGATTGGTAAAGATATTTTGCGTTTTCACGCTGTGTATTGGCCAGCCATGTTGATGGCAGCAGAGCTTCCCCTACCTAAGCGAGTGTTTGCTCATGGTTGGTGGACAGTTGAAGGCGAAAAAATGAGTAAGTCCAAGGGTAATGCTCTAAGACCTGCTGATTTATTAGCCCAATATGAAAGTGATACCTTGCGTTATTTCTTATTGCGTGAAGTGCCTTTTGGCGCAGATGGTGATTTCTCGCATGATGCGCTCAAAATTCGCTACAACAGTGAGCTTGCCAATGATGTGGGCAACTTACTCAACCGCTCCTTGTCGATGTTGCAAAAATACCGCGATGGCACCTTGCCTGCTGTGGTTGAGGAGCAAAGTGAAGACCGCGCTTTAATTGCCGATATTGAAGGCATGCAACGCGAAGTAGATATACATTTAAATAATCAAGCATTCCATTTGGCGATTGAACGCATCAGCCAAGTGGTGCGTCATGGCAACCGTTATGTGGCTGAAAATGCACCGTGGACATTGGCAAAAGAAGGTAATGATGCACGTTTAGATACTGTATTATACCATCTGGTGGAAGCACTGCGTTTAATTGCGGTGCAGCTATCCCCCATCATGCCTGTAAAAATGCAACAAATGCTCTCACAGATTTTAAATGATGAACATGTCAGCATTGAAGCTTTACGTTTACACGATGTTGCAGGCTGGGGTTTGTTGAAAGCTGGGCATCAATGCCAAAAACCACGCCCCGTATTTCCGCGCATGGATAGCTAGAAGCTATGCCCCGCAAGCTTCTCAGAAAATACATGCCTAACCCAAGGGCAATCAAAAACAATAAATATTTGAAAGTTTTTGGCTCTTTATTACACAACGCTGATTTATGGCATTTTAACCGTCATTCCATTGCCAAAGCTTTCGCCATCGGTTTATTCTGTGCTTGGGTTCCCATTCCTTTCCAAATGGTGTTGGCAGCGGGTATCGCCATTTTGTTTAGCGCCAACTTACCCATGTCAGCTGCTTTGGTATGGATTACCAACCCCTTTACCATGCCTCCCATGTTTTATGCCGCTTATAAGGTCGGCGCAACAGTGCTGGGTGTAGGCGAGGTTCCCTTTGAAATGGAATTAAGTCTTGATTGGCTGATTAACGGCACCTTACTTATTTGGCAGCCTTTCCTACTGGGTTGTTTTATTTCGGGCATAGTAAGTGCCATACTGGGCTATTTTGGGATTCAGCTTTTTTGGCGATGGCGTGTGATGAAAAACTGGAAAAACCGAAAACATGCCAAGGTTTCCCGCAAGCACTGAAATCAACACAAGTCTTGCCGATATTTTAGGGCGAGATATGCAACTTGATACTTGGCAATCAGTATCGGGTGGTTCTATTCATCAGGCTTGGCATGTGCGCAGCCGATGTGGACAACACTTTTTCATCAAAACCAACCAAGCCAATAAGTTTCACACCTTAGAAGCAGAATACTTGGGCTTACAAACACTCAACAACCATATCAATCCAGAAAACCCTTTACGCATCCCCAAAGTTTATACACTGGCCAGCAATGAACAATACAGTTGGCTTATTCTTGAATATATCGGTTTTGGGCACAGCACACCCGCTTCTCAAACGGCTCTTGGTCATGGTTTAGCCCTGCTGCACCAACACTCTGCACCTCAATTTGGCTTTAAGACAGATAATGTGATTGGAGAAAACCTGCAAACCAATGTTTGGACAAATGATTGGTTAAATTTTTGGGCAGAGCAGCGATTGGGCACTCAATTCAAGCTGGCGGTACAACATGGCTTTTACAACAGTATTCAAGATGAAGCCGAGCAACTTTTAAACGTACTTCCACAATTATTACAAGATCACCAACCCATACCATGCCTATTGCATGGTGATTTATGGGCAGGGAATGCAGCAGCAGATACTGAAGCAAACCCCATCATCTTTGACCCTGCTGTGTACTATGGTGATAGAGAATGTGATTTGGCAATGACCACACTTTTTGGTGGATTTTCCAAAGACTTTTATGCAGCTTACAACCATGTTTACCCATTGGATAGCGGCTACGAACAACGTAAAGATTTATACAATCTGTATCACATCCTCAATCATGCCAATCTCTTTGGCGGTGGTTATATTGGGCAAAGCCAATCTATGATGCAGCAACTCATCAGGCAGGTCTCATGAGCCAAACCACAACACCAGTGATTGATGCGCAAGCACGCAGTCAAGCCATTAGCCCACAACATTCCTATTTGGTGCAAGCACCTGCAGGTTCAGGTAAAACAGAGCTGTTGGTGCAACGCATTTTAGCCCTACTGGCTATCGTCCAAGCACCTGAAGAAATTTTAGCCTTAACATTCACCCGCAAAGCCGCCGCAGAAATGCGTGAACGGGTGATTAAAGCCTTACAAACCGCTGAAACATCAAGCAAACCACAAGAGGCTCATGCACAAACCACATGGAAACTTGCCCAAGCAGCATTGCAACAGTCCCAAGTAAAAAACTGGCAGCTCACCCAATACCCTGCCCAACTGCGTATCATGACCTTGGACGCTTTTGCCTCAGGTTTGGCAAGACAACTACCGATTCTCTCAGGCTTTGGGCAAACACCAAGCACAGCAGACTTTAGTGAACCCTTATACCAACAAGCTGTGCACGATTTACTGGAAGATGCCAGTCAAAAAGATGCACCTACTGAACTTAAACAAGCCGTTCAGCATTTAATCCTGCACATGAACTGCAACATCAGCAAACTTACTGATGTATTATGTATGTTACTTGGCAGACGCGAACAGTGGTTGCCTGATGTTTTACTACCGACTGCACACATGCCTACATTTCGCTTACATCTCGAACAGTGTTTAGCTGATGTGATTGAACATCATTTGGCAGAAGCATTCAATATATTGCCCGCATCATTACGTTCTGATTTTCCAGCTATTGCAGCGCAAGCAGCCAAACATCTCAGTATAGAAAAAACATCCGATGAACATGTTTTGCATACCTTGCTTGATATACAAACCATGCCCAATAGCAAAACGCAAGATTTAACCCAATGGAAGGCATTGGTGTTTTTATTGTTAACCAATGACCTCAAAAAGGTGCAGCCGCGTAAACGTTTAACCAAAAATGAAGGTTTCCCCGCAGGTAAAGAACACACGGCACACAAAGAAGCCATGCAGCAAATACTGGCTTGTATAGCCGATGACCCGCAAGCCATACAGAAACTCAACCACATTCGTTTATTGCCTAATTCTCCCCGTTTTTCAGATGCGGACTGGGATGTATTACAAGCCTTATTTATCAGTTTAAAACAACTTGCAGCCCAACTTTGGCAGACTTTTTCACAACACAAAAAAGTAGACTTTACCGAAGTCATGCTCCGCGCCAAACAGTCGCTAGGATACGAAGATGAACAAGGAAACATCATGCCCAGCGAGGCCCTTCTTCGCCTTGACCATCAAATCAAACATATACTTGTGGATGAGTTTCAGGATACATCCACCTTACAAATTGATGTATTGCGCCGTTTAACAGCAGGCTGGCATGAAGATGGGCGCACCTTATTCATGGTTGGCGACCCTATGCAGTCTATTTATCGCTTCCGCAAGGCCGAGGTCAGGTTATTTATTCAAGCGGCTAAAAATGAGCTAAGGCTTCCCCATATTTCTTTTTTATCACTTGAACAAAATTTCCGCTCTGCCCCTGCAATCGTGGATTGGGTTAACCTCGCTTTTTCATCTATTTTCCCACAAAAAAGTGATATTATTTCTGGTGCTATCCAATATCACCCATCCTGCGCCTTTAAAAACACGCAAGGTAAAGTCTGTTTACATACCTTTAGCCAACGTGATGATCATGCTGAAAGCCAGGTTATGTTGCATATCATTCAACAAGCCAAAACTGCAGGAAAACGTGTGGGTATATTGGCACGGAACCGAACCCACTTGCATGATTTGATGCACTTGATGCAAGCAGAAAATGTCGCTTTTCGCGCCCTTGATATGTTGCCTCTGCATCAACAACCCGAAATTGTTGATTTACGCTCCCTTACTGCTGCATTAACACACCCTGCTGATCATGTGGCTTGGGCAGCTTTGTTGCGCTCACCTTGCATTGGTTTATCGCTACAAACCTTATTCCAAATATTGCACCACAAACCCCAGTCTGTTTGGTCAGCATTACAATCTTACACGACTCAAGAAAACAACCCCAACATATCTAACATAACCCAAGGTGAACGAGCACGTATCAATCATGCCATACAAGCATTAGAGCCTGCCATCAATAGCATTAGGCGTTTTCCGCTGCGGCGATGTGTAGAAGGCGCATGGTTACGTCTAAAAGTACCATCCACCTTATCCTCCAATCAACTGAGCAATACAACATCATTTTTTGACTTGTTATCCACTTTAGAAAATGAGCATGACTTCAGCTTGGATATACTCGACCAACGCCTACAAAAACTATATGCCAAGCCTGAATCTTTACCCCAAGCTGGCGATGTTGAGCTTTTAACCATGCACAGCGCCAAGGGTTTGCAATGGGATACAGTATTACTGCCTGGTTTAGGCAAAACACCTCGCACCAAAGATAAAGATGTAATGGTAAGAACAGAAACCTATGCAGCAGGAAAAACCCACCTTTTACTCGCGCCATTGCCCAACAAAAGTATGGATAACAATGGTATTTACCAGCTTATTCAAAGCTTTGAAGCCGAGCGTGACAGCTTGGAAACAGCCCGCCTTTTATATGTTGCATGCACCCGCGCTGAAGCTGAATTACATTTGTTTGGGCATGTATCTGAAAAAACAGGCAATCCTATATCTTCATCATTGCTGGCTTTATTATGGCAAGATGATGGGAGCTGTTTCTCAGCCGAAGTTATCCCCCACCACATTGAACAAAGCCCAGCATACCAAGGTTTACAAGCCGCACCACATCAACACATCAACATGCCCATACAAGATATTCACCCCCAGTCTTCTATCCCTGCCACATCAGGTGGTGCATTACCCAAACAACAACTTAGACCCGAGTTTACATGGGCAAGTGCTACGGCTCGTGCTGTAGGCATTGCTTTTCATGCAGGTTTACAACGTATTGCCGGCATGGGCATCGAACAATGGCACGATAGTCATCAAGGCGAGTTTTTGCAGATGATGCGTCATATTTTACAACGTGAGGGCATTAGCCAAGCATATCTAGCACAAGCCAGCCAACGCTGTAAGCAAGGTTTACAGCGCGTATTAAACTCGGATAAAGCACGTTGGATTTTATCCGACCAACACCAGGATAGGCAACAAGAGTGGGCGTTAACATTTGTCGAAAATGAAAGCTGTAAACATATCATCCTTGATCAAAGTTTTATTGACCAAGATGGCGTACGTTGGATTATTGACTATAAAGCAGGCTGGCACCAAGATGATGACCTAGAAACATGGTTAGACCAAGAACTTCACCGCTACACGGTAGAAACACCCCAACTACCCAATTATGTCAAAGCTGTGCAGGCATTAGAGCCTAATCGAGAAATCAAAGCAGCATTATATTTTCCTATGGTTGATGGTTGGCGAGTGTGGCAATAGCTGTTATACTACTAACCTAAAAAGCATCACAAGGAGAGTGTTATGCGCCAAGCCAAAGATATGATGAACCCTAACCCAGAACATTGCACATTAGGAACACCTATCCAAGACATTATCCAGCAGTTTTCTGATAAAAATACCGATTATTTATTGGTTCTTGATGATGAGCAACGTTTACAAGGTATCATCACCGAATCAGACTTGATAGACCAACAAGCCAACTTGCATGTCCCCACGGCTATTGCTGTATTTGATATGGTTCTCCCTGTAGGTGAAAATAGATTTGCAAATGAAATTAAACGCTTAGAAGCCCTTACCGCAGAAGAACTCATGGCAACAGAGCTTAAAACAGTCACTCCTGATACTTCGCTCAATGATTTGGCAAGCTTGATGAGTGATACTGCAGTACATCATTTACCCGTGATTGATGGGGATAATATTGAAGGGCTTGTGAGTAAACATGATGTGATTAAAGCGCTGGCCAATCGTCCTGCATCATCTTAAGGAAGTTCTGAATAAGTCATGAACGCATATATTGTATCCAGTGCATCCAAACTCTGCGTTGTGCGTTTGAGCAATAGCCTTGCTATTCCATGCAACACACGCCTGAATTTTGAATGCCCTGAAATACAATCTGCTTCATCCAGACTTATTCAGAGCTTCCTTAATTATTCAATGGGGTAAAAACGAATGGTATTGTTTTTGAACAACTCAAACTGTTTTGAAGGCAGCTCAAATGGGGCTGCAGCATAAATAGCTTTGCGTAAAGTCTCATCCAACATGGTTGAACCTGAAGATTCCAAAATACTCACTTTTACCACTTGCCCTGTTTGCGAAAGTGTTAAGGATACCAATGCAGGTTTAACCCTGTCCATCATTTCCATGGGCACTTTCCAGTGTCGCTCCACCGCTTTCTGCATACCAACAATGTAGCGATTCAACTCTTGTTCTGATAGCTGCCCTTGTAATAAATCTTGCAATACTTTTTTGCTATTTAGCTTCGGTTTGGGTGTCACATTGGATTGCGGTTCAGGCGTAGATTCTAGTGGCGCAAAGGGGTCATAATCAGGCTCTTCAACCACCTTTTTCTTTTTCGGTTTACTAATAGGTTTGGCAGCTAACACAGCCTTGGGTTTCTTTTTCGGTTTTGGTATGGGTTTTGGTTTAGGCTTAACTTTTGGTTTTACTTTGGGTTTACTTTTTACTTTCACTTCAGGTTTTTGCATCATGGCTTGCAAAGTCTTTAAACTCACCATATTCACCTGAATCAAACGCTCTGGAATGGGTTTTCGTTCTGTCTGCCAAGTTTGAATCGTTGCAATCACTGCAACGATCAACACGTGCAGGGCAATAGCAAGAATCAAATCACGTTTTTCAAGCATACATACATTTATTGATGCTGTGGCTCAGTGACCAAAGATATTTGTTGAATACCCGCAGCTTCCAAATCACCCATGATACGCGCCACGTGTCCATACGCTGTTTTTGCATCACCACGAATAAATACAGGAAGGTTAGGTTTAGCTTTACGCATCGCTGCGACTCTTGGTGCAACCTGCTCCATCTTCACCTGATGATTTTGCATAAACACATCACCATTTTTCTTAATCGAAATCACCAAAGGTTCTATTTGCTGGCGAATTTGTGGTGCATTGGCATCAGGTAAATCTACATTTACACCTTGGGTTAACATCGGTGCTGCCACCATAAAAATAATCAACAATACCAACATCACATCCACCATAGGTGTGATATTAATTTGGGACATGGGCTGATACTCATCATCCCATTCACTTTGCCGCTTTCGAGACTGCATATTATTTCCTTACATGCCGTGCAAGAATATTCATAAATTCATGGGTGAAGTCATCCAAACTGGTATTTAATGCCTTCATTTTGGCGCTGAATGTATTGTATGCAATCACCGCTGGAATCGCAGCCAACAAACCAAATGCCGTCGCCACCAATGCTTCAGCAATACCAGGCGCAACCGTTGCCAACGATGTGTTTTGCGTGATACCAATATTCTGAAAAGCATCAATAATCCCCCAAACCGTACCAAAAAGACCAATAAATGGCGCAGTAGCCCCTACCGTTGCCAAAAAAGACAAGTGGTAGCCATATTTATCCATTTGTTTGGACCATGCTGTATCCATAGCATGACGCACACTTAACATACCCGTTGCTGCTGTGATTTCACCTTCTTGCTGTTGTTGGGCCGTTTGTTTTGTCGCAGCTTGCCTTGCCCTTACATATTCACGAAAAGCTTGCTGGAATACCATTGCCTGTGGGCTGGCTTCCATTTTTTTGGTCGCAGACAATACTTTTTGCATATCGGTGCCACCCCAAAACAACTCCGAAAACTTTGCATCTTCTTGTTTTGCACTTTTAAAAGCACGCCATTTATTAAAAATAATTGCCCACGAGACAACAGAAAGCGCCAATAACAGCACCAGTACGATTTGAACAACAATACCTGCATCCAAAACCAGTGTCCAAATGGATAAATTATGATTCATGGTTTCATTCATGTTATCTCCTTGCGTAAACATGTTCGAATATATTCAGGTATGCGTTTGGCTTGTCCTATTCGGCTAATGGTTGCAATAGTAATATCAGCCGTAACCAGCAATACATCATCCCGATATATGGCTTGTTTAAATAAGATGCGTGCACCTTTCACGGCAAACAAGTCAGTCTCAACGCGAATTAAGTCATCATATATTGCGGGGCGCAAGTAACGAATGTCCGACTGAGAAAGTGCAAAAATAATATCATCTTGTACCGCAATATCACCTTGCTCAAGCCCCAAGCTACGTAAGGCTTCCGTTCGAGCTCGTTCCATAAACTTTAAATAATTGGCATGATAAACCACACCACCACAATCCGTATCTTCATAATACACACGCACTTCAAATTGGTGTGTCATAACAAAGAGCCCTGCTTTTTAGGCTCAGGAAGTTCCCGCTTAAGATGGGTATAAGCCAATACTGTGGCGGTGCGCCCACGTGTCGTTCGTGTTAAGAAACCTTCCTGCATCAAATAAGGCTCCAAAACATCTTCAATGGTATCACGCTCTTCTGCGATTGATGCAGCCAAGGTATCAACACCGGTGGGGCCGCCACCATATTTATCAATCAATGCTGTAAGAAGTTTACGATCGAGATAATCCAAACCATATTCATCCACATCAAGCCTATCCAATGCTGACATGGCAACATCCAACGTAATTTCACCATCATGTTCCACTTCAGCAAAGTCACGAACACGGCGCAGTAAACGGTTGGCTATACGTGGTGTTCCACGTGAACGTTTTGCCACTTCTTCGGCTCCTTTTTCATCCGTTGGAATCTTTAAGAGCGATGCAGAACGACGTACAATATGTGTCAAATCCGCATGATTATAAAACTCTAAACGCATCATCATGCCAAAACGATCACGCAAAGGATTGCTTAACAAACCTGCGCGCGTGGTGGCACCCAAAAGTGTAAACCTTGGCAAATCCATTTTAATGGAGCGCGCTGCAGGCCCTTGCCCAATCATAATGTCGAGCTGAAAGTCTTCCATGGCGGGGTAAAGAATTTCTTCCACCTGTGGGTTTAAGCGATGAATCTCATCAATAAATAATACATCACCCTCTTCCAGGTTGGTGAGCATGGCAGCCAGATCACCTGGTTTTTCAATTACAGGACCTGACGTTGAGCGGATTTGCGCCCCCATTTCATGGGCAATAATATTCGCCAACGTGGTTTTACCCAAACCTGGTGGTCCATAAAGCAATACATGGTCTAAAGATTCTTGGCGTTTGTTTGCGGCTTGAATAAAGATGGATAAGTTTTCACAAATCTTGGGCTGACCTACATATTCATCTAATGTTTTGGGGCGAAGTGCGGAGTCCCATGCCTCTTCACCTTGGGAAGCAGCTTCAACCACCCGCTCTTCCATATCGTCATCATCAAAGGGTTCAAAATTCATAAGGCTTTAAGCGCCGCCCTAAACATAGCTTCAAAATCAAGGGCGCTATCCAAACTTTTAAGCACTTTATCAATTTGTATGGGTTTATAACCCAAGTTGACCAATGCTGA
>JAUZQX010000115.1 GCA_030950765.1 Ghiorsea sp. | reverse complement strand
GCAGGTATAAGTAATAACTTTATCATGGCCAGTAGGTCACTTTGGCAGTACATGTTTCCGAAATTTCAACGCGAGAAACGGTTAAACGCTTATTTTCAAGGCGAGAGGCCATTTCTTTGTATAATTCGGCGGCAACATTTTCGCTGGTTGGATTAATCACATCAAAAGGTGGAACATCATTCAAATGATAATGATCCCAAGGCTCTAAAGCTGCTTTAAGCTCTGTTTTCATAATTTTGTAGTCTATGCCCATGCCAAGATCATCAAGCTCGCTACATTCGACATACAAACGCACATGCCAGTTGTGCCCGTGTAAACGTGCACAGTCTCCTGCATAACCACGCAATTGATGTGCTGCGGAAAAGTGGGTTTCAATCATCAATTCATACATTGCCATGATTAACGCACCTTGGGCAAAAGCATGGCTGCTGCCACATTACGCCCTTCGCCAACTAAAATATTAAATGTTCTTGCCGCCGACAATGAATCCATGCATTCAAAACCTATATGCAAATCAGCCAAGTAATCCATCACATCATGTGAAGGGAAAGCTGTACGTCGCCCTGTGCCTATGACCAACACTTCAGGTGTATCCTTGGCTAACCATTGTAAATCCTGAATATGTAAATTTGAAATCGTACCCTTTAACCAAGGCGAAACCACTTCACCTTGATAAAAGTAAAAGCTGCCTTCTATTCTTTCATGACCAAGTTGAAAGTACTCATCACCATAAGCATGGAAAATCCGCTGACCACTTTCTAAATCAGGGGTAATATCCCCTTGCATAACTGTACCTAACATAAATTAAGGGCGGTTTTCCATTTCTTTAAGCTCTTCTTCAGACATTTCAAACTTACCTTCAAGCGATAGCATAATCGGAGAAGCAATGAAAATGGATGAATAAGTACCCACTGCAATACCTACAAGTAAGGCAAAAGCAAAGTTATGTATCACTTCACCACCTAGGAAATACAAAGAAAAGACCACCAGTAGTGTGGTTAATGAAGTCATCAAAGTACGTGCAAGTGTTTGGTTAATCGATTGATTACAAACAGTAACTTCATCCAATGGGTTCTTTTTCTTTTTATTGGCTTCAAAGTTTTCACGAATACGGTCAAACACTACAATGGTATCATTGAGCGAATAACCAAGCACCGTGAGTAATGCTGCCACCACTGATAGTGAAAACTCTAATTGTAGTGCGGAAAACACACCCACCACAATAATAATATCATGTAAAATTGCGGCATCTGCGCCCAAAGCAAAACGTAATTTAAACCGCACCATCACATAAATTAAAATACCAATTAATGTATAAAACACAGCCATCATGCCTGCTGTTTTTAGCTCTTCACCCACTTGTGGGCCAACAAACTCAACGCGGCGCATTTCAACTTGGTCTGCACCAAACTTGTCGGTCAATGCATCCAAAATTGTGGTGCTGATGGCAGAGGCTTCAACACCCTCATGATTTTGCACACGAATCAAGATTTCTTCAGGAGAACCAAACTCTTGAATTACAGCCTTTTCATAACCCACCGGTGCAAGTGATTGACGAATATCGGCAATCTCTACTTGTTGGTGAAAACGCACCTCAACCAATGTTCCACCTGTGAAATCAATACCCAAGTTCAAACCTTTAAAAATTATCAAACCCAGTGAAAGTACAATCATCACAGCAGAAAAAGTTAAAGCCTTTTGGCGGTTAGCTAAGAAGTTAATGTTAATGTCAGGACGTATAAGTTGCATAATAACCTCTTAGATACTTAATGTTTTAATACTTTTTTGTTGGCGATATATCAAATACGTAATCGCACGTGTCACCACAATCGCGGTAAACATCGAAGCTAAAATACCAACGCTAAGTGTCACAGCAAAACCTTTGATTGGACCAGAACCAAATTGGAACAACACAATCGCGGCAATCAGAGTGGTAATGTTGGCATCCATAATGGTTGAAAATGCTTTATCATATCCACCATCAATGGCGGCGAGTGCTGTTTTCCCATTATGCAGTTCTTCTCGTATACGCTCAAATATCAGCACATTGGCATCCACCGCCATGCCTATGGTTAATACGATACCTGCTATACCAGGCAAGGTTAAGGTCGCACCAATCATGCTCATGGCAGCAGCAATCAATAATATATTAAATGCCAAGGCAATATTGGCAAAAATACCAAATAAACGATAATAAACTAACATAAAAATCAAAACGGCAACAAAACCATAAAGAATAGAGTTTAAACCTTGATCAATTGAATCTTGCCCTAAGCTTGGACCAATCGAACGCTCTTCCACAACCTTGATGGGCGCTGGTAGTGCACCTGCACGCAAGACGATGGCAAGGTTACGCGCTTCATCTGTGGTAAATGAACCTGTAATTTGTGCCGTACCACCTGAAATACGCTCCTGAATCACTGGCGCTGATTGCACCACACCTTCAAGTAAGATTGCAAAACGTTTTTTAACATTTTCTTTGGTTAAACGGTCAAACTTACGTGCACCTTGGTTGTTAAACTTCAAGGAGACAGCAGGCTGATTACTTTGCGAATCAATAGTAATCCGTGCCATAGTCACATCTTTACCCGACAGTTCTGTACGCTTTTTCAATAAGATTGGGCGACCATCTGCAAAATATGCAATCATATCGCCTGGAGGAACCCGACCAGCCATAGCTGCATCCAAATCACCCTTTTCATCCACCAATTTAAAGTCCAGCTGTGCTGTTTGTCCTATAATAAGCTTAGCATGTGCCGAGTCTTCATACCCAGGGATTTGCACCAAAACACGACGGTCACCTTGACGCATAATCACTGGCTCAGTTGTACCCAAAGCATCCACACGACGACGAATCACTTCAATGGTTTGTTCAATCGCATACGACTTTATTTCTTTGGCTTCGCTTTCCGCAATTGTAAAGACAAACGTATCATCACCCGTTTGCTCCATATCATAACCAACCAACAGTTTAGCTAACAGTTTTTCTGCTTTATCAACATCAGTCGCATTTTTAAGCACAACACTAACTTGTGTCGCATTGCTATCTAATTTTCGATAGCGAATTTTCTCTTCACGCAATGTGCGCCGAATCATATTGATATTATCAGAGACCTGTTGAGAAATGACCTTTTCAATATCAACGTCAATAACAAGATGAATACCACCTTTAAGGTCAAGTCCAAGATTTAGAGGCTGACTCATTGATGCCGGCCACCAACTAGGCACTGTCGTTAAATTGGGTGTTGCCCCCATGACAGCGCCAACCAGCACTGTAATAATCAACCAAAATTTCCAAGGTGCATATTTTTGCATGAGCTTGTCCTTAACCTTTTATGGGGATATTATTTGTCTTTTTTATCTTTCTTTTCTTGTGGTTTT
>JAUZQX010000114.1 GCA_030950765.1 Ghiorsea sp. | reverse complement strand
ACCCACTGCGCTGGGCTTTCGCATTTTGGCATGGCATGGGCAGTATCATACATATGATAGCGACCATTCTTGTGGTGATACTGGTGATGCGGAATCATTCTAAAGATGATAATATGAACGGAGCGTAGCTATTATGCGTTCAGTGGTAGATTGGTTTGATAAACAGTTAGAAGACACTGAGTTAATGATGCTTTTTGCATTTTTGTTGATTGTGTTCGTTTTGCTGGGTTTGTTTGGTTCAGTTTTAGCTCCTGCATTGGTTGCTATTGGCTTGGCATATGTGTTGGATGGCATCGTTTCTTTGTTGGTATCGTGCAAAATGCCGAGGATTTTAGCGGTTATCCTTGTTGGCACAGGGGCGCTTTTGGCGGTTATGTTTGCAATGCTGGCTATTGTCCCCGTCTTATCGGATCAGATTGGGCTATTGGTTTCAAAAATACCACAATACGTACAACTTTTAAAAGATACGGTACATGACTTACAACAGCGTTACCCCACAGGTTTAAATGCTGATTATTTGCAACAAGCGATTGCTTCAGGTGCGGAGAAGGTTCAAGAGTGGGGCGGTTTGATTTTGTCCAAGTCGTTATCGTCTATCCCGAATATGATTGCACTTGGCATTTATGTTTTTCTCGTACCCGTTTTAGTCTTTTTTTTACTTAAAGATAAACAACGCATTCAATCATGGGCACAACAGTTTTTGCCAAAGAAACGTACACTTTTAACGCGTGTTTGGGGTGAGCTAGACGTGCAAATGGGCAACTATATTCGCGGTAGATTTTGGGAATCATCGATGGTTGGCTTGGTGATGTGGGTTGTTTATGTTTTGATGGGGCATGAGTATGCGTTGCTGCTGGCAGTGCTTACGGGTATATCGGTTTGGATTCCATTTGTAGGGGCAGCAGTAGTTACTATTCCTGTCGTCTTGTTGTCTTACTTCCAATGGGGCTGGACAGATATGGCGATGTATAGCCTGTTGGCATACGCTATTATACAGCTTATTGATGCCAATATTGTGATTCCTTGGTTATTTTCAGAAGTCGTTAACCTACATCCTATTGCGATTATTGTAGCTGTACTTGTATTTGGTAGTTTATGGGGTGTTGTGGGTGTATTTTTTGCCATTCCTCTGGCTGCATTGGTGCAGTCGGTACTCGTAATTATTGCTGAACGAACCAAACAATCGGCTTTGGAAGGTTAAGTCAAAAAAATAGTGTTTAAGAGCCACTTGCAAAACTCATGAGCGGCGATTGACTTCCCCACTCTGGCGCATTTTGAGGCTGGAATTTCGGTGCATGGAACCACCATGCCCCTCATTCCAGCCTCAAAATGCACTCAAAGTGGGATTGCCACTCATCCACCCAGAGTTTTGCAAGTGGCTCTTAAGTTTTTCTAAATAGCACTTCACGGTAATGTTTAAGTTCATCAATAGATTCAAGAATATCATCCAATGCCAAGTGCGCGCCGCGTTTTTTCCAAGTTGGGAGCTCTGGGTACCAACGCCTAGCTAACTCTTTGACTGTGCTAACATCAACATTTCGATAATGTAGCCAAGATTCTAAACGCGGCATGTATTGTACCAAAAATCTACGGTCTTGATGAATAGAATTACCGCAAAGTGGGGAATCACCTTCGGTCACATGTTTACGAATAAAGTCTAAGGTTTGTTGTTCTGCTTGTTTTAGAGAGAGTGTTGAATCTTTCACACGTTGGGTCAACCCCGATTCACTGTGATACTTTTTACACCAATCATTCATATGATTCATCACTTTTTCTGACTGATGAATAATAAGGTTCGGGCCTTCAGCAATGATGTTAAGCTGTCCATCCGTGATAATGGTTGCCATCTCAATGATAACATCGGTTTCAGGGTCTAAACCTGTCATTTCTAAATCCATCCAGACTAAATAATCGTTGGTGTTTTGGCTCATGAATCTTCACTCCATACTTTCATGCCCAAACCCAAAAGAAAAAATTCAGGTGATGTTTTTCGGCTTGCTGCGGGTTTAATGTTTTTGATGCGTTTAAATGATTGTCCCATTTCTTGACGAAACTGATCATAACCTTGCCCCATAAATGTTTTCATCAATACATCACCGTCAGGTTTGAGATATAATTTAGCAAAGTGTAATGTCACTTCGTTAAGCCCAATCATACGCATTTGGTCGACAAGTTTATGACCGCTCATTTCAGGTGCCATATCCGAGACTACCAAGTCAACTTTTCGCCCATCCAAAGCTTGTTTAAGTGCTTCTTGTCCTTCAGGCGAATCAAAATCGCCTTCGATAATCGTGACACCACGAATTGGGTCAAGGGGTAAAAGGTCAATGCCAATGATTTTTCCTGAACTATCCACATAATTGCGTAGCTCTTCGCTCCATGAGCCCGGTGCGCAACCTAAATCAACAATCACAGCGTCTTTTTTGATGTGAATACTGTTGGAGTCAAGAATTTCGGTGAGTTTAAAAACAGCACGTGAGCGTTTGCCTTCACGTTGGGCGCGTTTGACGTGTGGGTCATTGGCATGGCGTTGATACCATGCAGATGTTTTTCGATCTTTTTTACTTTTGCTTTGTTTCACTGGGTTTCCTTCATGTAAACTTGTTGTTGTGCAATGTAACCACAAAGATGCTGAGGCACAAAGTCTTTCATATAGCATAAAAAAAACGACCCCTATAAAGAGGTCGTTTGAAGTACTTGAAGTGGTTGGGAATTAAAGCTTATCTGCTTCTTCAGCCAAGTATGAAGCCACACCGTCTGCGTCTGGTTTCATGGCTTTATCGCCTTTGTTCCAACCCGCTGGGCAAACTTCACCGTGTTCTTCAGTGAATTGCAGGGTGTCAATCATACGCAACATTTCGTCAACATTACGACCAAGTGGCAGGTCGTTCACCACTTGGTGACGAACTTTACCCGCTTTATCAATCAAGAAAGAGCCACGAAGTGCAACATCACCACCCAATAAGTGGTATTGATCACCATCTTCATCTTCAACAGTAATATTACCCATCAATACATCATAATCGGCAGCAATTGTTTTGCTCAAATCAGCCACCAATGGGTATGCTACTGGGCCTATGCCACCTTCGTTGATTGGGGTGTTGCGCCATGCAACGTGTGAGAATTGTGAATCCACAGAACAACCAATCACTTGTACGCCGCGTGCTTCAAAATCTTTGATACGGTGATCAAATGCAATCAATTCACTTGGGCAAACAAAGGTGAAGTCCAAAGGGTAGAAGAAAAGTACAACTTCTTTCCCTGCATAATCTGATAATGAAAACTCTTCATTAATACTGCCATCAGCCATCACTGCAACGGCAGTAAATTG
This sequence comes from Ghiorsea sp., assembly GCA_030950765.1. Lineage (GTDB taxonomy): Bacteria > Pseudomonadota > Zetaproteobacteria > Mariprofundales > Mariprofundaceae > Ghiorsea. The sequence continues at coordinate 791 of JAUZQX010000114.1, read as the reverse complement.
TGGTGCATCTTTTCCAACTAATACGCTCATAAAAACTCCTTAATCTTAAACAATGGGGAAGCGTAGCATAAAAATATGATATGGCGTAATCCATATTTTTAGTATGCGTTTAAGGTCGTGAAAAATAACTCGTATGTTTAATTGCTTCATCAATCCAAAGTTAATTCAAAGCCAACTTGGAGTTTAAGTCTATGAGAAACAATCAGCCTGTGAATAATATTGAATGCCGCATGAAAGCGGGTGGTGTATGGCGATGTTTCTGTAGCAGCCAATGAAGTTGAAGACTCATCTGTGGCAAGTCTTGAACGTATTGATGGTATAATGAAAAAAATGAACGTCGTAGACAGCCTAGTTGAGGCGTTTGTACGACGTTTAAAAGGTTGAGGTTGTTGTAAAACTTAGGGAAGGTAGGGCGGTTAAAGCTTTGGCATACCACCCATACCGCCACCCATACCTGGAATGCCCATTTTACCAGCCATGGCTTGCATCATACGTTTGCCTTTGCCACCTTTCATTTTTTTCATCATTTTTTGCATTTGGGTAAATTGTTTGAGCATTTTGTTAACCTCTTGCACCGAAGTACCAGAGCCTGAAGCAATACGTTTTTTGCGGCTGCCATTGATAAGTTTGGGGTAAGTACGCTCTTTAGCTGTCATCGAATAGACCATGGCTTGCATACGTTTGATAGGTTTATCATCAAATTGTCCCAATGCTTCTTGCGGTACATTCATGCCAGGCATCATTTTCATAATACCACTGATACCACCCATATTTTGCATTTGCCCCATTTG
>JAUZQX010000113.1 GCA_030950765.1 Ghiorsea sp. | reverse complement strand
CATGAGCGGCGATTGACTTCCCCACTCTGGCGCGTTTTTAGTCTGAAATTTCGGCGTATGGAACCACCATGCCCCTAATTTTAGCCTAAAAACGCACTCAAAGTGGGATTGCCACTCATCCACCCAGAGTTTTGCAAGTGGCTCTAGATGATGGTATTTTACGTATCGGTGATATGAAGCGCAAGCTTGGCTGTGTTAAAACAACTCACCTTAATTTTAATGCCTGAAACACTTCATCAGCATGAAATGATGAACGCACTAATGGGCCAGATGCCACCATACCAAAGCCTTTTTTCTCAGCGATATATTTGAAATCTTCAAACTCTTCAGGTGTCCAATATTTCATCACAGGGTGATGCGCTTCGCTTGGCCGCAAGTATTGTCCCAAGGTTAGAATATCAATATTTGCTTCGCGCATATCATCCAATACTTGTAGCACCTCATCCCGCTCTTCACCAAGCCCAAGCATGATACCCGATTTGGTGACCACTGTGGGATCAATTTCTTTGGCGCGCTGCAAGAGGCGCAAAGATGTGAAATATCGCGCACCAGGGCGTACAGAGCGGTATAAACGCGGTACTGTTTCAAGGTTGTGGTTAAAAATATCAGGCTTGGCTTCCATAATGGTATCTAAACATGAATCAGGTTTGCGCTGGAAGTCAGGTGTTAAAATTTCAATGGTCACTTCAGGTTGTCGTGCTTTTAGTTCGCGAATCACTGTGGCATAATGACCTGCGCCACCATCTTTTAAATCATCTCTGTCTACGGATGTAATCACCACATGTTTCAAGCCGATTTCAGCCACGGCTTTGGCAAGGTTGATTGCCTCGTTAGCATCAACTTCATCGGGTTTACCTGTGGCAACATCGCAAAAAGCGCAGGTACGCGTACAGACTTTGCCCAAAATCATAAAAGTTGCAGAACCTTGTTTCCAACATTCGCCAATATTGGGGCATGATGCTTCTTCGCAAACCGTGTTCAATTTTAAATCACGCATCATTTTACTGATATTTTGATATTCTTTGGACATAGGCGCGCGCACTTTTAACCATTTGGGTTTACCAATCATGGGTTGGGCTTGCTGGGTGGTGGAACTGATGACTTTAATAGGAATAACGGTTTTGCTCATGGTTTGATGTTGTCCTTTTGATTTTCTTTGGGGTCAATGTCTGGACCCAATAATACGGCAATCCATTGGGTTTTTGGATTGGCTTCACAGGCTAATTTTACAATCATGGTTAATGGTACGGATAACAACATACCCACAGGGCCTAAAATCCAGCCCCAAACCACTAAGGATAAAAAGACCACCAGTGTGGATAGTCCAACGCCTTTACCCATATAACGCGGCTCTATCACATTGCCCATCACCACATTAACGATGATATACCCCAATGCTGTATAAGCGGCAGTATCTAAGCCCAATTGCACTGTTGCCAGCATGACCGCTGGTACTGCAGCAATGATGGAGCCGATATTGGGTACGAAGTTGAATAAAAATGCCAACAATCCCCATAAAACAGGGTAATCTACACCTAAAATACTTAACCATATTGTGATAAAAAGACCTGTGGCGATACTGACCAAACTTTTGATGACCAAGTAGCTATGAACGGTTTTAAGGAAACGTTCAAAGGTGTTGGTGTTGGGCGCATGCCCATCCATGATTGCCCACTTGTGTGGCAAGGCAACGGCTTCAAACAAGATGAAAATGACAATGAGTATAAGTAGGAATACATTGGTAAGCGCATTACCCAAACCACTCAACAGGCTGCCAACAAACTGCATTACAGATGATGGATTAAAGCTTTCAAGTAAGTTGCCTGCGGGGATGTCTATACCCAAACCAGCCATCCAGTGAATAAGCTGGGCTGTTTGTCCATGAATACGCTCTTGATAGAAGGGTAAGTTCTTTGAAAAATCGGCCACAGCAGAACCTGCGAATAAAGAAACCAGTAGCCCGACCAGTACCAAAGAGCCTGTCACCATAAACACGGAGGCGGTGACATTCACACCTTTGCCTAGTAAAAAATAGAGCGGCGGTAAACAAATGATGGCTACAAATGCGGATAATAAAATAGGCACCAACAATGGCGCAGCTAGCTTCATGCCTGCAATGATAATCACAATGCAAGCTGTAATAAGCAAGATATGTTCGCCGCGACTGACGGGTGTTGGGTTTGTCATGTTTATTCGTAGTCCTTCAAACGCGGGTCATCCAATGCCAATTCATTTTCACCCGAGGCAAAGGATAGTTTGAGCCAAGGTGTACACCCTTCACAATCCATGCCAGCGCCTGCTGCCATGGCAGCTTCCAGCGAGCCGAGCTCTTTGAGTTCGGCAAAGGTTTTGTGCATACATTCGCAGCGGTTCACAATGTCATCACTCATAAAGCTGTTTCCTCGGTTGTTGGTTTATCTTTTTGGGAGTACATGCCACCCGACTGGGTAAACGGTAACTTGAGCATCCACAGAAGGGAAGAAGTGGGCGTATTACCCTGATACTGTTCTAGCCCAATGGTCATTTTATCGTGGCCCAAATCGGGTTGGGCATGGTAACTGCCAAATATTTTATCCCAAATAGATAAGTTGAATCCATAATTGCTATTGGTTTCATGTTTAAACATAGAATGGTGTACGCGGTGCATATCGGGGGTGACAAACAGCAGACGAACCACACTATCCAAAGCTTTGGGTAGCCTAATATTACCATGATTAAACATCGCCATACCATTGAGAATCACTTCAAACAATACCACGGCAGCAGCAGGTGCTCCCAAAACAATCACGGCAGCAAACTTAATCAACATGGATATTAAAATTTCAAGGGGGTGAAAACGTAAACCTGTGCTGACATCAATATCACGGTCGGCATGATGCACTTGATGCAAACGCCAAAATAGTGGCACCACATGGAATAACCGATGTTGCCAATAGATAATCATGTCCAAGACAATCACGGTAGCAACTGTTGCGGTAAGCGGTGAAATTTCAATATTGTTAAGCAGACCATAACCATTGGTTTCTGCCCACAGAGCCACGCCAAATGCACCTGCTGGTAAGAGCAGTTTGACGACAACTGTATCCACAGCAATCAGACCAAAGTTGTTCAACCAGCGTTTAACTTTGCTCTGCTTCAGGGGGCGTTTATTTGCCATGAACTCCCATAAAATAACAAGGCTAATAATGCTGATAAAAGCATAAGTGCGTAGTTCTTGATCAGTCATCCGTGTGTAAAACCTCTTCAATGATAACTTTTCTAAGCTCTTGCATGCCTTCATTTTTAAGGCTGGAAGTTAATATAGGCTCAAGCATACCACCGAGTGCATCAATCATTTCTTGTTTGCGTTTGCGTTTGGCATTGCCTTTGAGTTTATCCGATTTGGTTGCTACAGGCTGCCAACGAATGCCTGATTCATTAAGCCAATCAATGAGTTGTAAGTCGCTGTCTTTGGGGCCGTGCCTAAAGTCTAGAAGCACCAACACAAGCTGGGCTACCTTGGGGCTTTTGAGGTAGTTTTCAATCAAACCCGCCCATTTGTATTTCTCGACCTTAGAAGCGCGGGCATAACCATAACCCGGTAAATCCACGACCAAGATTTTTTCATCCACCTCAAACAGGTTTAAAAGGCGGGTGCAACCAGGGTTTTTAGAGGTTTTAACCAGACCTTTTCGACCAAATAAAGTATTTAATAATGAGGATTTACCTACGTTGGAGTGCCCTGCAACAGCCACTTGGGGTAAGTGGGTGTCAGGGAATTGTTTTGCATTAGCCACAGAGAGCTGAAAATTGGTATTTTGCCAGTGTACAGAAGTAGTCATGCGGCATAAGCTGCATGGCTTAGCGGCAATGTTCAAATTGTATTATCGACAAAGGTCATTGGAAAGCTTATCGTTGCCCAAAATTTAGGCAAAACCTTCTTTTTCATCATATTTTAGCAAGAGAGATTCATGACGTTACAAGTTCAACCACAACCCATTCAAACCCAGCAAACTCACGCCAAACAGGTGCAAGCGGTATTACCTGGTTTTAAGTTGGGACATTTTGATATTAACCCACCCATTGCTTTGGCACCCATGGCAGGCATCACAGATTTACCTTTTCGCCGTATTTGCAGGCGGTTTGGCATTGGTCTTACGGTTACAGAAATGATTGCTTCACGCGCTGTGGAGCAAGGCAGAGAGCGCACCGAGCGCATGGCTGAGTTGGATAAAAATGAAAGCCCAGTATCGATTCAAATTGCAGGTTCGGACTCTAAGTTTGTGGTGGATGCAGCATTATGGGCAGTGGATCATGGTGCGGACTTTGTAGACATCAATATGGGTTGCCCTGTGAAAAAAGTGGTCAAACAAGTGGCAGGTTCTGCCATGTTGCGCGATGAAGGACTGGTGGCACGGGTGATTGATGCGGTGGTTAAAGCCGTGGATATTCCAGTTACCCTAAAAATTCGCACAGGTTGGGATAGTGAAAGTAAAAATGTAGAAAATATTGCGCGCATTGCTGAAGATAATGGCATTCAAATGTTGACCGTACACGGGCGCACCAGAGCGCAGATGTTTAATGGTAAAGCATCATGGGAAGATATTGGGCTAGCCAAAGCTGCGGTGTCGATTCCTGTGATTGGCAATGGTGATATTATTAATGGTGAGTCAGCATTAGAAATGATTCGCCAGAGCGGGTGTGATGGCGTGATGATTGGGCGCGCAGTGCAAGGTAACCCTTGGATGCTGGCGGAAGTGCATGCGGCGATTATGGGTTTGACCAAGCCTGAAAAACCAAGTGCTGAAGAAGTTTGGGACGTGGTACATGAACATATGTTACATTTGGCAGATTTTCATGGTGTCAAACGCGCATCCAAGTTGGTGCGTAAACATGTGCCTTGGTATTCCAAGGGGCACAGAGGTTCGGCTGAATTTCGTTCATCTTTCCAAAAAGTATTTGAATGGGAAAAACAAATTGAGACAGCAAAAGCTTATTTTTTATCGAATATTCACGATGAAGAAGAAACAAGCGTGGTGAATAGCATTGCAGTCTGATTCAGCTGTTCAGGTTATCTTTTCGGATTTACCTGTGTCTTGTTTGCTGCTGGATAAAGAAGGGGACGTTTTTGCAGCTAATCTTTTGGCACAAGAACACCTGAATACCTCTGAAAAACGTATGTTACACAAAAACTTGGCAAGGTTTATTGCGCCTGAAGATGAACTGCAGCGTTTATTGGCGCATGCCACCGATGCGGAAACCGTATCTTCGGATGCATTTTATACTGTAGCGGGACATAAACCTTATACCTTATACTTTTCACAACAGGCTGATGGTTATATTTCTGTGGTGATGATTGCAGAAGGCAATCGCTTGGAAGCTGAAATGCAAAATCGTCGGCATGAAGTGGCAGAAGCCGTATCTCGTATTGCTTTGGAGCGGGCGCATGAGATTAAAAATCCATTGGCAGCACTTCGTGGGGCAACACAGCTATTGAGTGAGCAGGTGCAAGGTGATGCCTTGGAGATTGTTGAACATATGCTTGGCGATGTGGATAGAATTAAAGAGCGCGTAGATAGTTTTTTGCAAGTAGGGCCAAGAGCGAATGTAGATATGACATTGGTGAATATTCATGCGTTGCTTGATGAAGTCAGTAAAAGTGATGCGGATGTGAAAGTGCAGCGTTCGTTTGACCCCAGTATTCCGCCCATTATGTGCCACTCGCGCAGATTTCGCCAAGCGATTGAAAACTTGTGGAGCAATGCGGTGGAAGCAGGTTCGGATTTGGTGATTTGGGAAACGCGCATTGAACATGGTGTGGTACTTACGGGGCATAAAGGCACGGTATTATCTATTAAAATCATCAGTAATGGTGCGGAGATACCTGACCATATTCGAGATAAAATGTTTGAGCCCTATGTCACAGGTAAAGTGCGAGGCAATGGGTTGGGTTTAAGCATTGTGCAGCAAGTGGTGCAGGAACATGGGGGTAAGGTTGTGGTGCAAAGTGAATTGATGCGCACTTCATTTACCATGTATCTGCCATTAAAAGTTGCGTAGGGAGAAATGATGCAAAAGGCATTGATTGTAGATGATGATGATGGCATTCGCTGGGTATTAAGCAGAGTGCTCAAAGAGCAAGGTTTTGAGGTGGTGGAAGCACCTGACTTGGCAACCGCACACCAAGCCATAACCGAAAATACATTTGCGATTATCTTTTTGGATGTATTTTTGCCTGATGGCAATGGTATGCAGGTTTTGGAATCTGGTGTATTTGATGCGCCTGTGATTATGTTGACGGCTGAAACCACTTTTGATCATGCCGTGGAAGCCTATCGTGCGGGTGCGATGGAATATTTACCCAAACCTTTTGATTTGGATGAAGTGCGTGAGCTTATAGAGCGAGTTAAACCCAAACCAAGCGCGACAAGAAAAGCTAAGAAACAAAGTAAAGCAGATGAGCAACCACAAGCCGCTGTGCATCAACCGATTTTAGGAAAAAGCCCTGCCATGCAGCAGTTGTTTCGTATGATTGGGCGGGTTGCAGCATCGGATATGACGGTGTTAATCACAGGCGAATCGGGCACAGGTAAAGAGCTGGTTGCTCAAGAATTACACAAACAAAGCCCCAGAGCCAAGCAAGCCTTTATTGCCATTAATACCGCCGCGATTCCCGCTGAATTATTGGAAGCAGAGCTTTTCGGGCATGAAAAAGGTGCGTTTACGGGTGCAGATAAAGCCAGAGCAGGGCATTTTGAAGAAGCCGATGGTGGCACGTTATTCCTTGATGAAATTGGTGATATGCCGCTGGCTTTGCAGGCCAAGATGTTGCGCGTGTTGGAAACAGGTGAAGTGCAACGGGTGGGCAGCACCAAAACCAAGCGGGTGAATGTGCGTTTATTGGCTGCCACGCATCAGTTTTTGCAGGATAAGATTGAAAAAGGTCAGTTTCGTGAGGATTTGTATTACCGTTTAAATGTGATTCCTGTGCATATCCCACCGCTTCGTGAGCGTAAGGATGATATTCCAGAGCTTGCTGCGGCACTATTGGCATCAGCGGCGGAAGAATTACATATCACAGCCCCGATTTTGATGGATGATGCTATTGGATTGTTACAACGTTTTGATTGGCAGGGTAATGTGCGAGAGCTCAAAAATGTGATGCGTAGGCTTGCTGTGCTTACCCCGGGTGCAAGCATCACTATGACCGATGTGGCACTTGCCTTGGGCAATGATGAAGGCAATAAAGCAGAGCCTGAAACGTTAGCTGGGGCTGTAGAGCGGTGTATCAAGCGATATATGGATCAACTGGGTTATGAAGATGCCCAAGGTTTGCATAGGCATGTGTTGGAGCAGGTTGAGCCACCGTTGCTGCACCTTGCTTTGGAAAAGACTGAGGGTAATCAATTAAGGGTTGCAGATATGTTAGGTTTAAATCGAAATACTGTGCGAAAAATGCTCAAGCATTATGACATCGACCCAAGTTATTATAAGCGGTCACTACTGTCCGACGAAAATCAGTAGGGTCATAAAAAAAGGTCTGAATTCCCAAGGAATATGTTAGATTTGTAGTTATTAAGACAGCAAATCAAACGATCGGAGAATCCAGACCATGCGGTACATTAACACAGTATTTTC
>JAUZQX010000112.1 GCA_030950765.1 Ghiorsea sp. | reverse complement strand
CCAGCTCATCATACATCCCTGCAACAAGACCAAGGTGATTGAGCTCCTTACTTTCGTAGCTCGACATCATCGAACCAGTTGATACTTCCATAGCCATTTGTGCCTCCGTAGAAACAATAAATATACCATAAATATTAATAGGTTAGAAGAATTTAAATGGCTAATTAAGCCTATTTAACTTAAATCGAAAAACTGGAAATACAGGGTGCGGAATGTCGGTAGCAAGCAAGCTTGCCATGGAAAACTCTCCTGATCCGCGCGATTATACGTCAAAAAATAAATCAACAGAATCACTGGAAATAATTATATGACTTATGAAACACTCGATTTAAAAAAACCAAAAGAATCTAAGGACTATGAAGAATGCTCTAACTTCGTAGTCAATTCAATTGAGTCAATTATGAAAGACGCAATGGATTCTGGGCATAACAAAATCATTATAAATACAAATCTTAAACTAGGCATACCTATGGAGAATGTGAATAAAATTGCAGGCCCATTTGTAGAAGCATGGGCATTCGAGATATTTACGGAATCTCTTGAAGATGGAAAAAACACTTATGAGCTTATAAATGTTGAGGCTGGGGAACGCCTCAATATGGCTGATGTAATTTTGCAGTTCAAAAAAACAAGAAAGAGAAGCTCATCTGTTACAGGTCACGTTGATGTAAAAGCTACTTCAAAAGATATACCTAATAGTGGAAAATCACCAAATATTACATCTTTTGCCAGAATACGATCAGCATATGTCCAAGACCCTGATTATATATTTATAGTTCTCTCTATAAAACATAGTGTTTCGAGTACACGAGATAAAAAAACGAAAATGATGATGGGCATTATGGAAGTCGTAGATTTTAATGCTTATGATTTAAAATATTTGTCTAAATCAGACATAAGTTACAATCCTGCACTTGGAACAGGACAAATTCAAATAAGAGACATTCATTATGTAACAATCGAAACTCGTACAGCATGGGAGTTTTGTCAGTTACTTGATAAAAAATTCATTGCATCAAAAAAAGGCTATAGTCAGTGGCTTGAATATGCAGAGAAAAATGGATGGATTAAGTAAATGCCAAAAATTGATTTACGTTGTGGTGATGCCGTTGATTTGTTAAAAGAAATCGAAAGTTCATCTATTGATGTGGTCATTGCTGACCCCCCATACAACCTCGGAAAGAATTACGGAAATAATCATGACTTAAAGGGTTTTGATGAATATCTTGATTTTACAAAGTCATGGTTATCAGAAGCAAAAAGAGTTTTGAAACCAGAAGGCACTATCTATGTTTTTATGGGTGTTAGGTTTATATCTTATCTGTACGATATTATGGATAGAGATTTAGGCTTGTTTTTTAATAGCTGGATAGTCTGGCATTACACCCAAGGCTTAGGAAAAACCAAAGGTTTTTCTCCAAGACATGATGATATTTTGATGTTCACTAAATCTAATAAATTTACGTTTAATTTAGATAATGTGCGAGTGCCTCAAAAATATTATCGTTCTAGGAATAACATGCGTGGTGCAAACCCTGGGGATGTTTGGAAGTTTTCGCACGTTCATTATTGCAACCCAAACAGACAAAACCATCCTACACAAAAGCCAGAAGGTATTATAGAAAGGATGGTTATGGCATCAAGCAATGAAAACGGTATCGTTTTAGACCCATTTTCGGGTAGTGGTACAACTATGCGTGTATGCCAACAATTAAATCGCAATGCAGTAGGGTTTGAACTCAACCCTGATTATATTGAAATGACAAATATAAGACTAAGAGAGCCTTTTAGTGGGTTTGATAGTGTTGACCCAAGAATGGAAAGAGTACCAAACGACCTTAGAAAAGCAGAAATAAGAGACGAATATTTAGAGAATCATATAAATTGGTTTTTAAAAAATCACGAAAACGCTTTAGAGATATTTAAAAAGGCTGTAAATGAAAAATATGGTGTTTCACTAAGCAGTAATTCCAAAGAAATTGAGCAAGAAGAACTATTTTAATGTTTATAAAAATTCAAATAGCTTCGGGGTCAAGTCTTGCAAATAGCTTCAATTAGCTTCGGGGTCAAGTCTTGCAATCATACATTTTAGCCCACTTTTTCACTGATCTGCTTACCGTAGCATAATGAACACCAAAATGATCAGCGATGACCTTCATGCTGTAACCACCCTCTAAATACGCCATAGCCATAGCTTTATGGCGGCGATCTGTTTCAGCTTCGTAAGCCGGCAAAGGTTTAGCAGCTGGTTTCCACTGCATCTTTGGAATTTCAGACAAGTCCCGATCAACAGTTAAGTTTGATTTAACCTGATCAATAAAATCATCAGCACCAAGATAAATTTGTTGCGATAAACCTTCCCATACAGATTTTTGCCCCACACCATCAGCAACAAACTTCTTGTAATGCGCCCTGCATTCCCCAGATGTCGAACCAAACTGCGACAAAACCCAATCAACATACAGCCATGGCGGAGGCGTTTTTAGACCTGCTGTCGCCTGATAACTGCTCCATGACCAGTCACCCACCTGTTCTACCATATGCGCAGCAACAGGGTTGCGAACAATATAGCGACACAGCTCCAGCAAATAGCTATCGCGCTCAACCACAATTGCCTTATACCTGCCCTGAAACACATGCCCAATCCGCCTATGCTTACGGTTAAACCGCTGTGTATAAACGCCATTGAGGTGTCGCATCCCCTTAGAAAGGTTGGCTTGCGGTGTTTGTATCAGAAGGTGGTAATGATTGTCCATTAAACAATACCCATGGCATAACCAGCCAAAACGCTGCACCACCTGGGCGAATGTTTCTAAAAACAACAGCCTATCTGAATCATCTAAATATATATCTGCTTGTGCATTACCACGACTCGTAACGTGATAAATCGCATCCGTGTATTCTATTCTTATTGAACGTGCCATCGTCACATCATATTAAATAAATATCGTATTGCAAGACTTGACCCCTATTCATGATTACTTGGAATCTCTATTAATAGAGAGGTGTTTTTTTAATGCGATTGCCCTGATTGGAAAAGGCTTCTGCTTGCCAATGATAGGGCGTTTATAGTATGCTTGCGGTCTCTTTTTTCTCTAAGGATAATAGGAACGTAAGGTTAATTATGAAGTATAGGAGCAGTAAGATTAACTTTGAATTTGATGTTAAAGCTGAGAAGTGCATCGTTTGTACTAGTTCAGATATAAAAGATTATTTTGTCGACCACAACGGTATATCTATTTCTAAATGTAACGTCTGTGCTTTTGAATTTATGAACCCTCAATACAGTGATAAATACCTAGAAGAGTATTATTCAACATATATGGAAAGCGAAGACTTCAGTCATTGGCATGAAGCCTTGTTATATGGTCATAACTTCTACTTTTCACTCATAGAAAAGCATACATCTCCAGGTAAAGCTCTTGATATAGGCTGTGGTAATGGGCATCTGCTAGAGGTGGCATTAAATCGAGGCTGGTCAGTTCATGGCTATGATGTTGATAAAACATCCACACAGAACGTGGCAAGAAGGCTTAACATTGAAGTAGATTATGGTGATCTGTTTTCGAGCAATATTAAATCTGGTTTTGACTTGGTAACCATGCATCAGGTATTGGAACACCTAAAAGACCCAAATAAATATTTAGAGTATATCTACAAATTAATTAATAATGATGGCTACTTATTTGTAGCGGTTCCAAATATAAAATCGCTTTCAAATAGAATGAAACATTTCTTAGAACGAGTTGGCATCAGGAGAAAGAATGTTGGGAAGTATTATGCCACAGGCCACCATGTTTTGTACTTTGAACCAAAAACACTTGTGAATTTACTAGAGCAACATGGTTTTAAAGTTGTTTTACAGAGAAACTGTCATAGCTCAAGGCCCAATCAATCTAGGCTAACACGCTTTCTTATGCGAAACATCACCGATCACTTCTTTAAGAAAGGTACATTCTTAGTGATCGCAAAAAAAGTATAATCAGTTGTAGTGGTCAAATTTTGTTCACCACTACAACTGAACTTAGAACTTAAGGGGCAGAGCCGAATGGTGCTAAGTTAAGCAATTTAAGGGTAGACCCTTATTCATTTACCCAACACCCTGCAATAAAGCCAACGCCCTCATCGGCGATAGAGTAATAAAGCAGGAGAGCACATGAATATCAAACAACTTATGAGTAAACGCATTAGCACCGTAGCGCTCGATGACACCTTAAAAACAGTACAAAACAAACTTAAGAACACGGGGTATCACCACCTATTGGTTGTAGAAGACAAAAAGTTATGTGGCATTATATCCGATAGGGACTTATTCAAAGCACTTAGCCCTAATCTTGATACCATCAACGAGACATTCAAAGATTTATCTACCTTAGATAAAAAGGTACATCAAATTATGTCTCGCAAACTCATTACATCAACTTTAGACGCGAATATTTATGATATTATCAGCCTACTGAATCAACATAATATTTCATGTGTTCCCATCGTTGATGAGCAACAAATTCCAGTAGGTATCATCACCTCCCGAGACATTCTTAAAGCACTCGAACTCCAGCATAAAAACCAGTAATCACCATGTACCTCAAGTGAAAAAACGCTGCCATTGGGTACTCCAAAAAACAAAACCGTGTATTGCTGTGCACTCTCATATCACAAACTCATAAGCAGAGCTTGGCGGAAGCCATAAAGGGGTTTATGTTGCGCTGATGCCTAGGAGTCTGTCGGACTTATGATAATCTACCACACAAAACACTTTTGTTATCATGAATAAACCAATGCAAAAAAGTGATATGCATTTTGTTGAATTCATTGCTTTGATGGCATTATTAATGTCATTAATGGCGCTTTCTATTGATATTATGTTGCCTGCCATGACTCAAATTGGGCACGACTTACAAGTTGCCCACACCAACGACAATCAACTGATTATTTCACTACTCTTTCTAGGTTTTGCCATCGGTATGATTTTTTATGGTCCGTTATCCGACAGTTTTGGCAGAAAACCCGCCATCTACCTTGGCTTATCCATTGCCATTATCGGCTGCATCATTTCTCTTGTTGCCGAATCTTACAGCACCATGCTTTTGGGCAGGTTTTTACAAGGTTTAGGTCTTGCTTCTGCGCGTATTATCACGGTAGCTTTGGTACGTGATTTGTACCATGGCAATGAGATGGGCAAGGTGATGTCATTGATTATGTCACTGTTCATTCTTGTGCCCATTTTAGCCCCTGCATTAGGGCAAGGTATTCTATTTATTGCACACTGGCGCATGATTTTTGTGTTTATTTTAGCCGTAAGTGTTTTAGTATTGATTTGGTTTGCTATTCGACAAGTTGAAACCATTCATCATGAAGACAAAATACCTTTTTCACTCAAGAGCATCGGCAAAAACCTTTGGCTTATCCTTAAAAACAAAGAAGTTATGGCATACACCGTGATGTCAGGTTTTGTATTTGGTGCATTTTTGGGTTACCTCAATTCCTCCCAACAAATCTTTCAAGAACAATATCATCTGGGTGTAATGTTTCCTTTCTACTTTGGTGTATTGGCCATTTCTGTTGGTTTCGCATCGTTATTAAATGCCAAGCTGGTGATGAAATATGGTATGTATGACATGTCAAAATATGCCTTATTCATCATCACCTTAACTTCTACCGTCTTCTTTTGGTTTAGCAGTCAATCCAATGGCAATCCAGCCCTTTGGCAGCTTATGACATACTTGGCAATTGTATTGTTTTGTTTTGGTATTTTGATGGGCAACTTGAATGGCCTAGCTATGGAACCTTTGGGACACATGGCAGGCATTGGTGCATCGTTGGTGGGTGCAGTGTCCACATTTATCGCCGTTCCTTTTGGTGCAATCATAGGGCAAAGTTATACGCAATCGGTGCTACCTTTGGTTTTGGGTTTTCTCACCTTTAGTCTATTATCTTTACTGGTGATGTTTTGGCTGAAACATCAAAAAGAGGATATTTAATGCATATTAATCTCGAAGATATTAACAATTATATACATGAACATATGCCGCTGACCAAAGCCCTTGGTGCTAAAATCAGAGGTTATGACGGTGAAAAAGTTGTCATATCCGCACCACTTGCACCCAACCTTAATCATAGGGACACAGCTTTTGGTGGCAGCCTGTCTGCATTTGGCGTGTTATCGGGTTGGGCATTATTATTTATCAAACTGAAAGAAGAAAATATAACTTGCCGCTTGGTCATCCAAAAAAGTAGTTTTGACTTTAAGAACCCTATACCTGATGATTTCACAACCATTTGCCACTCGCCTGATACACAAACTTGGTGCAAATTTATAAAGACATTAAAGCGACATGGTAAGGCTCGCATCAGCGTAACATCAGAAGTGATTAGCCCTAAATCAGGCTTGGGTGGCACGCACCAAGGTGTATATGTAGCCTTAATTTTAGACGACAAAGGATAACAACATGCAACATAGTATTGTTCAAATTCAACAACTACCCCATGGTGAAGGTTTAGAGCTTCCCTTTTATGCTTCAGCACAAGCTGCAGGTGCTGATTTACGCGCTGCCATTGATGAAGATATTGTGCTTCAATCTGGTGAACACAAGCTGATAAAAACAGGTTTTTCTATGGCTTTGGCAGATGGTTATGAAGCACAGATTCGCCCGCGCTCAGGGCTTGCTTATAAACATGGCATTACCGTGCTTAACTCACCAGGTACGATTGATGCTGACTATCGCGGTGAAGTGGGGGTAATTCTCATTAATCATGGCAAAGAAGCATTCACGATTACTCGAGGTGAACGCATTGCACAAATGGTGATTGCCCAATTTGTGCAAGCTGATTTCCAAGCGGTCACTGAGCTTTCTGAAACCGTTCGCGGCGAAGGCGGCTTTGGCAGCTCTGGACGTAAATAATGTATAATCGTCATTCCCGCGTAGGCGGGAACCCACATCATCTCACAGCCAAAGTCAGACCATTGGATTCCCGCCTGCGCGGGAATGACAAACACGTAGCAAAATGACTAAACATATTGGATTGTTCGGAGGTTCGTTTGACCCACCTCACTTGGGTCATAAGGCTTTGGTGGACAGCGCACTTGAGCAGTTAAAACTTGATGAAATCTGGGTAATTCCTGTGGGTTTACCTGTTCACCGCCAACTTTCAGGCAAGGCAACCCCAGAACAACGGCTATCATGGCTTTCCACTATCTTTGCTGATGAACCTCGCGTGCGTATTGTTGATTGGGAGGTGAATCATACAAAACCCAGCCCTGCTATTGCCACATTGCGCCGCTTTCAAGCCGAAAATCCAAACATCATACCTATATGGCTTATGGGTTTGGATTCCTTTTTAGACATGCCGAACTGGGTAGAATACCCTGAACATCAAAAGCTATGTAACCTTGCTGTTTTTCAGCGCGAAAACATAAAAAAAACCGTAGAAACAGTGGCTTGGAAAGGCGCAACCACTTTAAATCATAGCCTAGATGCAGGGCATGTTATTTTTATCAACCAAAGTTTGCCCAATATTTCTGCCACCCAAATCCGCAACAATCCTAAGCTTCACCAAAAGGATTTACATCAAGATACCTGCAATGCCATTTTAGCATGTTATGCTTCGGCTTAATTCAGCGTAATTTAACAAAGAGAGAACAACATGAGTGAAGTAAAAACAATCGAACAACTAAGTGCAGAGGTTATCGAAGCCATTGAAGATAAAAAAGGGTTAGACATTATTACCCTCAATGTCCAAGGACGTTGCAATTTTGCTGACCAATTTATCTTAGCCACAGGCAGAACCGACCGCCAACTTAAAGCACTTGCCAATGGTGTGCGTGAGGTTGGACATAGCAATGGTTTGACAGCACGCGTCGATGGCATGGAAGCACTGGAATGGTTGGTCGTTGATTTGGGTGATATTATTGTGCATCTATTCTTGCCTGATGTTCGTGAATCATTCCAACTTGAACGCCTTTGGAGCACACCAGAGGATGAACAAACAAAAGCATGAAACTAAGGCTATTGGTGGTTGGCAAAGCAGGTAAAGATTTTCGTGATTACGAAGCATCACTGAAAAAACGCCTGCAAGGTACGCACCAGTTTGAGATTGTTGAGCTGCCCGAAAGCAAAGCCAAACAACTCAACCAAATCAAAGCCGACGAAGCCAAACATATCCTAAAAACGGCGCAACAAGATTTTGTACTGTTTGATGAAAAAGGAAAATCATTCACCAGTATGCAATGGGCAGACTTCTTTAAAACACAAGTTGGCAACGCCAGTATAGATTTTGTGATTGGTGGTGCGGCTGGTGTATCCGATGACGTTCGCCAACAAGCCAAACATATTTGGAGTTTATCCAATTTAACCCTACCGCATCAACTGGCACGGGTATTGGTTGTTGAGCAGTTGTACCGTGCTTTTTCTATCATCCAAGGGCATCCTTACCACAAAATATGAGAATTTTATCCACGCTTCTATTGGTTTTTATGCTCACTACAGTGGTTAACACTGCGCAAGCTGCCCGCGATGTGAAAAATGAATTACAAAGTATTCAGAAACAACGGCAGTTGGTTAAAAATGCGCAGCAAGCTTTAAACAGAGAGCTTGGTAGTGTTGGGAAAAGCCTGAAAAAGTTAGATGTTTCGCTACTTCAAGCACGCAAAGCGTACAAGAAAGTTCGTAAAGCAATCAAAGCCGTTGACCAACGCATTGCCAAGCTAACAAAAGAGAAGAAAAAGATTCAGCGCACTGTGCATAGCCTACAGCAGCAAATGTTAAAAGAAGCCGCTGCCGCCTATCAACATTCGGGTAGCCAATCGGTGTGGGTTGATGTGCTCTCTGGCACTTCTATCACCGAGATACCACACCGCCAATTTTTACTCAAATCAGCCATGTTATCCCAAGAGCAAGACCGTAAAGTTTGGCGAAAAACCATGGATAAGCTTGCTGCTGTTGAAAAAGAAGAGGCGGACAACAAAAAGAAATTGCTCGCATTACAAAAAGAACGAAAACAAACTGAAGACAAACTCGTCAAGCAAGTGAACAAGAAAAAGGCTGCTGCCAAGCAGTTACGCGCTGATTTGAAGAAGAAAAAAGCACAAGACAGACGTTTAGCTCAACAAGAAAAGGCTTTGCAACGTTTGCTTAATGGTTTGGGTGACACTTTGCTTGCCAGCGACAAAAAAACAAAGGCGAGTTCGATTCGCAAACAAAAAGGCAAGCTTGATTGGCCACTTGAAAGTCGGGTTTTGGTGAAGTTTAAACATAAGACGAGTACAGGTGTAAGACTGTCAGGTGTACACCTATCACCCAAACGCCGCAACGAAGTTGGCAAACTTGTCCACGCGCTCGGTGAAGGGCAGGTTCGTTATGCTGATTGGTTTGGCGGTTATGGACTGATGATGATTGTTGATTATGGGCATGGCATTATGGCAGTGTATGCACATAATGATGCATTGCATAAACAACTGGGCGACTGGGTAGAAAAAGGCGAAGTTCTCGCTGAAGCAGGTAGTACTGGTTGGATTGAAGATGTACGTTTATACTTTGAAATTCGAGATAAAGGGCGACCTGTTAACCCTGAAAAATGGTGTAAAAAATAACCCATACATGAGGCAAAAACATGACTTTAAATAAAACACGTTGGATGATTTCCTTAAGCACATGCGCTGTCATTGCTGTGGCTTGGATGACATGGCTACCCAACAAACCGATTACCCAAGCCAATGCTGCAACAGATTATGCAGAAATGAAAAAGTTTTCCGATGTCATGAATGCAGTGCGTAGGTATTATGTAGAAGACACCACCGACAAAGAACTTTTTGAAGGTGCTCTCAAAGGTATGCTCTCCAACCTCGACCCGCATTCCACTTATATGGACAAAGAAATGTTCAGTAAAATGATGGAAGATACCAGTGGCGAGTTTGGCGGACTAGGCATCGAAATTGCCACGGCAGAAGGCGGTATTAAAATCGTATCCCCGATTGAAGATACTCCCGCATATAAGGCAGGTATTAAAGCTGGCGACCTTATCATCAAAATTGGTGATGTATTGGCGCGTGATATCAGCTTACCAGAATCAGTGAAAATGATGCGTGGTAAACCTGGGACAAGCATTACTTTAACTATCTTCCGTGAAGATGAAATGCGCACTTTTGATGTGGAAATAAAACGCGATAAAATCTTAATCAAGTCTGTAAAAAGTGACATCTTAGCACCTGGTTATGCATATTTGCGTATCACACAGTTCCAAGAGCACACGGCTGAACAACTGCAAAAACAGTTTGATGCCCTGCGCAAACAATCCGACGGTAAAATCTTTGGTGCGGTGCTTGATTTACGTAACAACCCTGGTGGTTTATTGGATCAAGCTGTTGAAGTGAGCGACCTATTTCTGGATGCGGGTGGTATTGTAAGCACCAAGTCTCGTGTAGGTAACAATATGGATTTCCAAGCTGAAAAAGGTGATATTTTAAATGGTGCGCCACTGATTGTCTTGATTAATGGTGGCTCTGCGTCTGCATCTGAAATCGTCTCTGGTGCCTTGCAAGATAACCAACGTGCTGTACTCATGGGTACGCGCAGCTTCGGCAAAGGCTCTGTTCAACGCATTATTCCATTGTCTGATGGCTCTGCATTTAAACTTACCACTTCCTTATATTACACCCCAAGTGGCCGCTCTATTCAAGCCACAGGCATTGACCCTGATGTGGAAGTCAAAGCTGTACGTCTAAAAATTGAAGATGATGGCAGCAACCGCCCTAAACGCGTGACTGAAGCCAATATGAAAGGGCACCTTGCCAACGGCAACGGTAAAACCAAGACTAAAAAAGAAGAAGAAGCTGTATCTGGACAACCCAGCGAACAAATGGTTGAACGTTTAAGCAAAGATGTACAATTACAGCGTGCCGTGGACTTGCTCCAAGGTTTACATGTGCTCATCAAATCTACCTAAATACACTTGAAGAAAAAGAGCAAACAAAAAAAACAAACATTTTGGTTTAAACTTTTACTCTCTATTCTACTTATACTGATTTTACTATTGGTATGGGTAGGTAGTGAGCAAAAGGCTGCCTCCAACATGTCGCAAACGTTGACCAACACACCAACAAACAACAATACCGATGATATTGGACGGGTTATTGCACCACTGCTGGATGATACCTATGTACTCACCTTTGAGGATGAGCTACCTGACCCTGTATTCAAAGATGACAACAAAGACGCAACCATTCATCCTACTGAAAACAGGCATGTGCTGAGCCTCATTATTGATGATGTTGGTTATGACTTGCATGCTTTAGAACGCTTAATTGCACTTCCTTACACAATTACCGTATCCATTTTGCCCGACGCACCCTATGCTCGAGAAGCAGCCATGATGGCGCATCAGCATGGTTTGACAGTGATGCTGCATATGCCCATGCAAACAGCCAACCCCAAATACCAACAAAAAATGGAAAAGTTTTATCTACATCAAGATATGGACAAACAAACGTTCACATCCGTATTTGAAGCTGCTTTAGCAAAAGTACCCTATGTTGAAGGTGTGAATAACCATATGGGCTCACAGCTTACTTCTGACCCACAATCCATGGATTGGTTGATGGAACTATGCAAAAAACATGACCTATTCTTTATCGATTCCAGAACATCAGCAACATCTGTAGGTGCCGAAACCGCACAACAATCAGGCATATACTGGAATACACGTGATGTCTTTTTGGACCACTCGGTTGAAGCCAGCGCGCTTCAACATGCATGGGACTCCATGCTCTCATGCGTACAACGCAATGATACCTGTATTATGTTAGCCCACCCACATCAAGAGACGTTAAATTTCTTAGAAAATCATGCGCAAGGTTTACGTACACAAGCCTTTGTCACCGTCACCGACACACTCAAATAAAAACTAGAACATTACCTCTTGTAAACATTTGAAATCATAAGGTTTCTGCACTATACCTGCCAACTTAATGCCTTTGAATTGTTGATGAATATCCTCTTGCGCATAACCACTGGCAATGATGACTTTTAAATCTGGGGTTAACTTCAAGAGCTCTATGGCACATGCCTTTCCATCCATTTCAGGCATAGTCATATCCAATAAAACCACATTGATTTCATCTTTTCTAGCGCGATATATCTCTAACGCTTGTTTCCCATTTTCAGCCAACAATGCTTCATAACCCAAGTCCTCAAGCATCGCTTGCACCGTCTCTAAAAGCACCAATTCATCATCCACAACCAGCACTTTTCCGCGTTTTTCTGCATGTGAGACCTTAGCTTCACCTTCGGTTTGCGTATTGGTTTTATTTTGATTTAAACTTACAGGAAAATACACTTGAAATGTAGTGCCCTGATTCGGTTTCGATTCTAATGTAATAAACCCATTATGCCCTTGCACCGTACCCAGCATGGTACTCATGCCCAAACCTCGACCTGTAAATTTGGTAGTGAAAAAAGGTTCAAAAATTCGTTGTTGTGTTGCTTCATCCATACCGCAACCTTCATCGCTCACTTCAAGACAAACATATTCACCCTGTTTAAGTTCACCAGCATGTGCTACCCCAACCACTTGCTCCGCATTAGCATCCAATACAATACGCGATGTTTGCAGACAAATGCTACCCCCGCTTTCGCGCATGGCTTCATTCGCATTTGTAATCATATTCATAACCAACTGTTGAACTTGCGCAAGGTCTCCATCAAAACAGGGTAGTTCAGGCTGAAGTTTATAGTCCACGGATACGTTTTTTAATAAACAGACCTCTAATAAAACCGCCATATCATGCACCAGTGTTGAGAGCTCAAGCGATTGCATATTCAACGTGCCTTTACCAGCATAGGTCAACATTTGTTTACATAAGGATGCAGCTTTTTTACTTGTTTCTTCAATGCGCTGCATAAAGATAAATTCTCTAGAGTCTTGCGGTAGACTTTTACGAATTAAAGATGCATTGCCCAAAATAACAGCCAAAAGATTATTAAAATCATGTGCAATACCACCTGACAATACACCTAAAGACTCTAAATGTTGCGCCTCTAAAGCTTTCTTCTGAACCTCTGATCTTTCAATCTCAGCTTCAACACGTGTCGTCACATCCAGACTAAAACCAACCAACCCCTGATAAACATCACCCTCAAACAACGGGACTTTAATCACCTCACAAACCATAGGTACGCCAGCTGCAGTATAGAATTCACTAGAGCGATACGTTTCCCCACTACTTTGGCATATATTATCTGATGTTTTTCGGGTATGTGCCTCTTGCTCTGCAACCAATGTATAATCATCATCTGCTCTTAAAAGCGCCTGTTTATCTACACCAAGCATCTCTGCATACGCATCATTCACAAATTGTAATTTGCCATCTTTGTCTCGCATCCAAATACCAACGGGTGATGACGATAGAATCACGTCCAGCATGCGATGTTGTTGTTTAATATCGCGAATCATTTGATTTTGATCCGTGACATCCAAAGCCACTGTTAATATAACAGGTTCACCATCAATGATTAACCTTGTTCTATTCGCCAGCATCTCGTGATGTGTTCGTTTAGCATCTGGCGTAATATAACGTACAGGTACCCCCCACACGCTTTCACCTGTCTGTGTGATATCCTCAGCTTGTGCCAGCACACTGTTACAATCATCTGGGTGCAAGAAATCTGTCACAGGTTTCCCTACCACATCTTTTAGTGACTTATGGCCAATGAGTCGCAATGTAAAAGGATTTAAATACTGAATCAGCCCCTGTTTATAAATTACAATACCTATAGGTAAATGTTTGAGTACCTGCCAGAACCGCTGCTCACTTTCTGCCAGCGCAAAACTTTGCTTTTTCAGCTTTACAGATACATGCCATAATCGATATATCAAGATAGCTATAATGCTCAGCAACAAGATAAGTATTGCTGTTTCAGCCAACGCATAGTCAATCATTTGACTGCTGCTATTTTGTATTCCCACTTGTGTATTCATACCCAGTTGGACTGAGTCTACTGGCTCTAAGCCCTCAATAGCATAGGAGTTTACTCCCACAACAAGAAGAAACCCTAGTGTAAGTCCACGCAGGGTCTGATTTACAATGTTTTTTCCTATAACCATATCAAGTCATAAGCAAGGACGGCTCCAAATCTTTAGGCGTTTCAATCTGTATCATATCACAGACTGTTGCTGCCAAATTTGCGAGCCCAACGTCCTGCTGTGCTGCTTCACTTAACTGATATTTCCCACCCGTTTTAAACAATATACATGGAACAGGATTCACCGAATGTTTGGTGCATGGTTCATCACCAGTTGCTGTATGTGTGACCATTTCTTCAGCATTGCCGTGGTCGGCAGTGATGATGGCATTACCACCATGTTTTTCCAGCGCATCAATGATTAATCCCCCCGCTGTATCCACGGCTTCCACGGCTTGAATCGCAGGTGCTAACTT
>JAUZQX010000111.1 GCA_030950765.1 Ghiorsea sp. | reverse complement strand
AGCCCAATGGGTGCTTCACCACGTATGAAATCCTTTATCATTACAGGTATTTTTGACTCTGGATTTTATGAGTATGATGTAGGGCTTATTCTCACCCATATTCAAGCCGTACAACGCCTCAACCGTTTAGGTAATGCTATTACAGGCATAGAGCTTCATTTACAAAACCGAGACCAAGCCTCACAAGTTGCACAAGCAGCACGCAATATCCTACCCAGCAATGCCTGGGTTACAGATTGGCAACATAGGCACCAATCTTTCTTCCAGGCTTTGAAAATGGAACGCACAGCCATGAGTATCATTCTTTTCCTGATTGTTTTGGTGGCTATTTTCAACATGGTTTCATCACTGGTTATGGTGGTCATGGAAAAACGCAAGGAAATTGCCATCCTTAAAACGATTGGTGCTTCACATACATCCATTATCCGTATCTTTTTACTCATGGGTATGCTGTTAAGCGGCTTTGGAACTTTACTGGGCTGTTTGGCTGGTATTTTCTTAGCATCCAACTTGGAGTCCATTGTTGCTTGGATCGAGAAAGTGACACATACAACATTTATGTCAGGTGATGTCTATTATATTGACCATGTACCTGCTATTATGGAGCCTACATCGATTATCATTGTTGCAAGTGTAAGTTTACTCATGGGGTTTTTGGCAACACTTTACCCTGCATGGCGAGCTGCTAAAGTACCACCTGCAGAAGCTTTGCGTTATGAGTGATTGGGGAGTTGTTTTATGTCATTAGAAGCGCTTAAAAAGAAAGCAAAACAAGCCCTGATGGCGGGCAAATATGAAGATGCCCTCAAACTTTATACTGAGATACATAAAAGTAATGAAAAAGACCTAAGAATTTTCACTAAAGTTGCAGAAATGCGTGAGAAAACGGGTGATTCTAAAGGTGCTGTTCGCGCTTATACTGCAATTGCAAAGGCCTATGCTGATGATGGTTTTGTTGTACAAGCCATTGCTATTAATAAACTTATTTTGCGCTTAGACCCTGAGCAAACAGAAATCAAAGAGAAACTGAGGGACTTATCAACCGAACGTGGTGACAACTGGGCTATCAGTACCATTGCTCCGCATGGTGCCGCGTCAGACATACAGGCTTCACCAACCGACAAGGCTAAATTAAGCTTTGAACGCACACCCCTACTATCAGGGCTTGCAGGCACAGAGCTGGATGACTTCATTGAATCTTTAGAGCTTAAAGAATATGCCGCTGGTGATGTTATTTACGAAGCCAATGAGATATCCAATGCTTTGTTTTTGATTGGTATGGGGGCTGTTCGTTTAGAAACAAAAAATATCCGTGGTGCTCAACAAGTGTTCTCTCGCTTGGGTGAAGGTGATTTTTTTGGTGAACTATCATTCATGAACAAAGAGCCTCACCAAAACTCTGCTGTCGCAGAGTCAGATGTTAGCCTACTAATTATTCATCGAAAAGTATTTGATGAATGGGTGCAGAAACACCCTTCCATTCATGATACTGTTGAAGATTTTTACCGTCGGCGTGTGCTTGCGCGTATTTTAGCTATCACGCCTATTTTTGAAGGTATTCCTCAAGATGCGCGTATACCTTTGGCTCAACAATTTAGTTTATCCTTCTTCCACGATGGTGATGTCATTATCAAAGAAGGCGATGAAGATCATACTTTTCATCTTATTCGTGCAGGAAAAGTTCGCATTTCAACGCAAAACAAAAAAGACCCCAACAAAGAAGTTGTGTTAGGTAGCCTTGGTGAAGGTTCCTTTTTCGGTGAAGTTTCTATGTTAACCAGTAAACCGCGCACAGCCAGCGTGACGGCAGTAGGTAGTGTTGAACTATTAACCCTAACACGCGAGAAGTTCGATACGATTGCTAAAGAGTTCCCTACTGTACGCAAAGTTGTTGAGGCATATTTAAAGCAACGTGTTATTAACACCATCAAAACCCTTAAAGATAAGAACTAAAATAGTGCTTACAGTCTCTAACCTTAGTAAGGCGTATCCAACACCTTTAGGTCCATTACAAATCCTTGATGGTATCCATTTTTCCCTAAAATCTGGGGTATTCATGGCTATTATTGGAGAGTCGGGCTCTGGAAAAAGTACACTTTTACAACTCTTAGGCACATTAGACCAAGCCGACTCTGGTGATATTTTCTTGAGTGATGTCGCCATTCATACTTTAAAAGAGAAAGATTTAGCAATGCTGCGTAATCACGATATTGGTTTTGTTTATCAATCCCACCACCTAATTCCAGAGCTCACGGCTCTAGAAAACATTATGTTACCCTTACTTATCCAAGGAAAAAACAAGCTTTATGCTGAAAATAAAGCATTCAACTTACTTACTTCGCTAGGTCTCAGTGAGCGAGCATCTCATATACCCGCCCATCTTTCAGGTGGCGAAGCGCAACGTGTGGCTGTTGCGCGAGCAATTATTACCCAACCCAAGCTCTTACTTGCTGATGAGCCCACGGGAAACCTTGATGAAACAACGGCTCATACTGTTTTTAACATGATAAAAAAAACCTGTAAGGATTATCAGATTGCCGTAATTATGGTTACACATAGTAAGAGCTTTGCCCATGCTTGTGATGTGGTTTATGAGCTTGCGCATAAGAAGCTTAAAAGTATAAAGCCTAAAAACCCTTGACAAAACAATAACTTTGAATACTATCGCTAATACTGTTTCTAGCTTACCCTGCTTAAAACAAGTTTATTTTCAGTTCTTCCGAGGGAATTATGACCAAAGCTGAGATTGCCACTATTATCTGTGATCGCGTTGGGCTTTCAAAAAAAGAGTCCTCTCATATTGTTGAAATAGTCTTAGAAGAGATAAAAAACACCTTGGAAAAAGGTGAAGATGTAAAAATTTCTGGTTTTGGCCACTTTATGGTCAGAGCAAAAAATTCTCGCCGTGGTCGCAACCCCAAAACCGGCGAAAGTATCATCATCGAACCAAGAAAAGTTGTAACATTTCGAGCAAGCCAGCTTGTCAAAGACCAACTAAAAAAAGACTGAGAAATGTATAAATATTCATGAGCGCGCAAGGCTCTTCTCAGCTGAAAATTTTACAACATGCAGGCATTGATGTCCCTAAGCTGCCCGACAAACTATTTTTCTCCATCCGCGAAGTAAGTGACTTATGTGGTATTGAACCCCATGTGCTTCGCTATTGGGAAACCGAATTCAAACATTTAAAACCCGTTAAAAAGAGTGGTAACCGCAGGTTTTATCGCCACCGTGACGTCTACATCGCACTACAAATAAAACACCTACTGTATGACTTAAACTTCACTATTCGTGGCGCAAAAAAACGGATTGCTACGGGTGATATTTCGGAAATTGTTGAAGCACAGCACAACAACGCTACAGTTAGCCTCAATACGATTCGCGAAGAGTTAGAAAATATCAAACGCCTTCTCGATTTCTAGATTAATCACATAAATATCGGGGCGTAGCGCAGCTTGGTAGCGCACCACACTGGGGGTGTGGTGGTCGCAGGTTCAAATCCTGCCGTCCCGACCATTTTTCCTTTATAAATCAACATGTTAGACTAATCAGCAAAGTGACGCAAATTTACATTTGTCTCACAGATTAAGTATTGTCTCACAAATTGGCATCGGTATAGCCATCAGAAGGCATAAAACACTGGTCAATAACTGCGGCAATTCGCTCTAAATTTGTTAGGTTATTTTCCAGTGAAATGCTGCTCACTTTGAAATAAGTACTGGAAGCATCACTGGACGCGAGATAGGCATCACAACGGGCTTCTCTTCCATTACTATTGTTGCCTTCGATTCTATCATAGGTTTCGCACATCCTGCGATTGATAGCGTCAACATCGCCGCCACCAATAAGTTTACC
>JAUZQX010000110.1 GCA_030950765.1 Ghiorsea sp. | reverse complement strand
AAGATGATACAATAGCAATAAGAATTGATATGGTTACCAATAATATATCATGTGTTCCAACAATTCCTGCCTGCATATAGCCCCCTAAGCTGTATCATATACTGGTACGCACAAAACTAAAATAAACATAAAGACAAGCGTTTATCCACCTAAAAACTTTTATCTCCAGAAACAAGCAGACGTTTTTTTACAACTCACTCCAAATGAATGTTAATTTCTTGCTTAGCCAATGAAGCAGTAAATCCAACGGTAATCCACGCATAAGTGTCCACGTTTTGTGAAAACTGGCAGGCGTTATTTTGGACCATTCTGCTATACATTTCGGCATAGGTGTATTTAGTCGCTCTATCAATAACAACAAACAAATAAGCTTTGCTGCGTATGCATTTCACTCATATCCACATTAACATAGCCAGTTGGATAGGCTTTAAACGACTTCTTTTGCCTTGTGGACTGCTATGACGGTTCAAGCCATGCCTACAACGGTGAAGACTAGAGCACGCAAGAGCAAGAATATTATCTATCAAAACGAATAACGCGCCTGAACGTGCCTCTAAATGGGCTTTTAAACGAGCCACTTGAAAACTCTGGGTGGATGAGTGGCATGATGGTTTCATGCACCGAAATTCCAGCCTCAAAATGCGCCAGAGTGGGGAAGTCAATCGCCGCTCATGAGTTTTGCAAGTGGCTCAGCCTATTGGCGTATCTTTTGCTACCGTTAGATAGAGCCCTTTATGGGCAGGGTATATTGGAGCAGGCAATGACAGAAATGACGCAAACAAATCAGTTCTCACGGTTGCATTCGATTTGCCAGGTGGGTTTGAAACAAGCGGAAAGTGTACTCTCAGGCATGGTTACACAAGCCATAACATTAACTGCTGGAGACATTAGCCTTATCGAAGTTGAACGCTTGCAAGAGACTTTGTCGAACCGTTATGCCGAAAACATATCGCAAGTATCAATGAGTTTTGAGGGGGATGTTGCTGGAAGTCTGTTTGTCTTGTTTCCTCCTGAAACAACAACAGTTTTGATTAATACATTGACCAAAAGTGTGATGCGAAATTATGAAATGGATGTTTTTCGTATTGGTACCATCACAGAAGTGGGTAATATTCTTTTGAGTGGTGTGATAGCTGCCGTTGTGACTGCGACTGGTGTTTCGTTGTCTTATAGTACACTTGATTATGATGAGATATCTATTTTAGTGCTGTCTAAACAAACGCGTGAGCAGCGTATGTTGCTCGGCGAATTGATGATTCAAGTGGAGAGCTTGGAAGTATCTGTCATGGTGATGGGTGCATTTGAGTCAGAATCACTTGTCCAATTAAATAAGTTATTAGCTAAAGGTGAAACATCATGATGTACACGGATGTTTTGCAAAGTTTGTCCGATGGCGTGTGTATTATTGACCAAAACTACCGCATAATATTTTGGAACAAACAGCTTGAGAAGTGGTCGAAATACGGTGCGGATGACTTGCTTGGTAAGCGGCTTGATGATGTTTATCCACACTTAAAAGAGATGAAATACAAGTTACGTATTGACCAAGTGCTACAGCAAGGGCCACCCGCATTCTTTTCCATGTTGCTACATCACCACGTATTTTCGTTTCCACTTAGAGATGGATCGATGCAGGCGCAACGGGTTACGGTGTCACCACTGCGTAACGGTGATGAAATGTTAGCTTTATTCACGGTTGTAGACATGACACGTTCTGTTTTACGTGAATCCAAATACAAAGAAGTATTGGCATCTTATGAACGTGAAATTGAACGGCGTAAACACTTGGAACGTCAAAATGAAATGTTAGTGCGCGCCGTAGATAGAGCAGCGGAAGCTTTTGTTATTATGCGTATTAATGGTGAGATTGAGTATGTAAACAAAGCCTTTTTGGCGCAAACCGGTTGGGTTAATGCTGCATTTAAACTTGGTGAATCCTATTGGGATAAATACTTATTATCACTTGATGATAGCTTGAATCTTATGGTTAGGCAGGTGGTGTTGGCGGCTGAAACATGGCAGGGAAGAACAGAAATCAAGCGTAAGGATGGCTCAACCTTTATGGCCTCAGTAAGTATTGCGCCGATTATTAATGAGCATGGGAAAGTGACACATGCTGTTGTTGTGCAAGAGGATATTAGTGAGCAGCTTAAATTCGAAATGCAATATCGACAAAGCCAGAAACAAGAGGCTTTAGCCACCTTGATTGGTGGCATTGCTCATGATTTTAATAACTTATTGTCGGGTATGCTGGGGCATTTGTATTTGGCGAACCGTGAAGTGAAGGATATGCCCAAGACCTCAGTGAGATTGGGGAAAATACAAGGTGTTGCCAATGATATTGCTGGCATTGTGCAGCAATTGATGACCTTTGCCCGCAAAGATGAAGTCAAAAGAAGGAAGTTTCCTCTGGGTTCATTTGTTAAAGAGTTTGTCCGATTTGCCGAACATACTGTGCCTGATAATATAAAACTAAGTATAGATTTTCAGCGTGCTGATTTCCCGTGTCAGGGTGATGTGGAAAGTTTACAAGAAGCATTATTGAATATTATACAAAATGCAGTGGATGCTGCAGTAGATGAACACGAATCGAAAATCATATTAGGGCTCCACAGTTGGGATACAGAGGGTGATTCCATTTGGAGCGCAAAATATCCAGCACTTGCGGAAGGTAAGTTTGCCCATATCACTATTGAAGACAATGGTGTGGGTATCAGTAGTGATGATATTCATAAGGTTTTTGATCCATTTTTCACGACGAAAACTTTGGGTAGTGGTTTGGGTTTGGCTGTGGCGATTGGGAATGTAAAAAACAATCATGGTATTATTGATATCGAGTCTTCAACGGATGGTACGATTGTACATGTTTGGCTGCCATTATTAGACGTGCATGCAAGTGCGAAATTTCATCATGATATGCCAACGGTTTTAAGTGATAAGACGGTATTGTTGGTTGATGACGATGTTTTGGTTCGTATGACTTGTGCTGAAATGCTTCAAGCCTTGGGTTATGAAACATTGCAGGCAGAAGACGGACAATATGCTGTTGATATGATGCAAGAACATGGTGATACAATTGACTTGATTATCATGGATATGGTGATGCCACGTATGGTAGGCACTGCTGCTGCAAGCCAAATTCGTCAAGTTTATCCTGATGTGCCCATTATTTTTGCCACCGCTTATGATCAATCTATATCGATTAAAGCGACCAAGAATTTTGCACACAGTATGCTCATGTCCAAACCCTTTCACCCCGATACTTTACAAGAAAATATCGAGGCTTTTTTGCATTAAAAGGTTAGCCATGCTCTTCATGGGAAGAGCACAGGTTTATTTTACGAAACGCCAATACCTTCGCGCCAAGCGAGGATGAGACGAAACTCCTCGTTGGTTAACTCAACTTCCAAGTCGCCTTTGATTTCAGAGAGTGAAGCATAAGGATCTGCATCTTTAAGTTCATCCATGGCTTGTTTGAAGCGTTCTTCGCCGATAATATCTTTGACTTCGATATAGTGGGCAGCGCGCACCAAAGCGATAAGGTGATTTAATATTGTCTTTTGACTTACCCCTTGTTCAGCTGCTATTTCATCCAGTGATTTTCCAGCTTTGTATAGGTTCCATGTATAGACTTGTCCATCGGTTGCAGATGGCCCTTTAGCAAGCAATACAGGTTTACTATCTGCCATCGATTTTTTGGATGACTTTTTGCCAACATGTGAGCCAATGACTTCTAAGAAAGCATCACCATAAGCTTCAATTTTATGTTTGCCCATACCACTGATGAGCGCAAATGGATTGTCATTATCACTGATATTACCCAGTTGGCTAAGTTCAGTCAGTGTAACATCACTAAACAATGCATGTGGTGCAACATTTTCTTTTTCAGCCAGTTCTGCCCTAAGTTCAACAAGTTTTTTGAATAAGTTATTATCTTTGGCAACAGCGAAACGCCTGAGTTTACGTTTAATGCCAGGCTGATATTTGGCAAGCACTATCGTTTGTTTGCCTTTCAATAATAAATCTGCCATCTCTGTGGGTACAAGTGCTGCACGGCGTGAAATATCTTGATTGTAATACCCTCGATGCACGAGTTGGCGCACAATCGATGTCCATTCATCAGCATTGATGTCTTTGCCTATGCCATGACAAGCGAGTTCATCATGTTTTTTATCCAAAATACGTTTGCTTTTTGAACCACGGAGAATATCAACGATATAACCTACGGCATAATCACCACCAAGTTCTTGGATAGTTTTAGCCACCATAGCTGCTATTTCTTTCGCATCGTATGTTTCGGGTGGATCCAAACAAACATCACAGTTTTGGCAGTCATGTTCGAGGTACTCATTAAAATAACCAAGCAAGACTTTACGACGGCAGGTGAGTGACTCGGCTAACGAAATCATGCTGTTCAGTTTATGGACTTCCACACGACGTTGGTCTGGATTTTCTACATTTTCAATCAGGCGACGCACTAAGTTTACATCACCAGAACCGTATAAAAGCATGGCTTCGGATTCCATACCATCACGGCCTGCACGACCTGTTTCCTGATAGTAAGATTCCATCGATTTTGGTAGGTCATGGTGAATCACAAATCGAACATTGGGTTTATCTACGCCCATACCAAAGGCAATGGTTGCTACAATGACTTTGACTCGATCACGCAAGAAATCATCCTGTACTTTTTCACGAACGCGGCCTGGCATGCCCGCATGGTATGCTGAAGCACGAATGCCGTGACGCTGTAAGTTTACAGCCATTTCTTCCACGCGTTTGCGGGATAAACAGTAAATAATACCCGAACAGTCTTTCCAATCGTCCAAGAATTGAAGCACCTGGGTGAGTGGCTGACGTTTTTCGGCTATCAAATAACGAATATTTGGGCGGTCAAAGCTGGATACATAACGCTTAGCGCGACGCATGCCCAAACGTTTCACAATATCATCCCGAGTATGAATATCTGCTGTTGCGGTAAGTGCAATCATAGGCACATTGGGGAAGTTTTCACGCAGCTCACCCAAACGAACGTATTCAGGGCGGAAGTCGTGTCCCCATTGGGATACACAGTGAGCCTCATCGACTGCAAACAGTGCAACCTTTACTTTTTCCAAGCGAGCCAAGAATGCTTTGGTAAGCAAACGTTCAGGTGCGACATACAATAAATCTAACTTGCCATTCTCAAATTTTTCCATCACCTCTTTGGCTTCTGCCGCCTTGAGTGATGAATTATAATATGCTGCAGCTACGCCACAACGGTTCAGCGCATCCACTTGGTCTTTCATTAATGAAATGAGTGGGGAGATGACGATGCCAGTGCCTTCGCGCATGATGGATGGAATTTGGTAGCATAAGGATTTACCTCCACCGGTTGGCATCAATACGAAGGCATCTTTTCCATCGAGCACTGAGCATATTACTTCTTCTTGTGGAGGACGGAACTCATCGTAGCCAAATACATCTTTTAATACATTTCTTGCTTGTTGCTTAATCTTTTTAGTTGCCATCTAGTCATTTGAACATGAAGACAGGTGGCATGCAAGTTAAAATTTATTCACACACTAAATACTTTTGCATATCACACAGTTTCGACCTGCTTGCTTGGCTTCATAAAGCGCTTCATTGGCAACATGGACAAAATCACGGGCATGGTGTTTAATCATAGGTGATGTTGTCACAACGCCAAGACTGATGGTAATAACATCGCTGCTCGAAGATTGCTGATGTTCAAGCTGAAGTGAAAGAATTTTTTTACGCAGCCGGTCTGCAAGCAACATAGCACCCTGCCCATGGGTGTTGGGCAATAAAGCAACAAACTCTTGCCCGCCATAACGGGCAAGCAAATCTGTGGGGCGTTTTAAGGTGTTTTTAAGGGCTTGAGCGACTTCTTTGAGGCAGTCATCACCAGCCAAGTGACCATAATAGTCATTGTATTGTTTAAAGTGGTCAATATCGATGAAAATTAAGGATAGAGATGTGGTTTCACGCATAGCGCGCTGCCATTCGACTTCAAAATACAGGTCAAAAGAGCGGCGGTTGGGTATTTCAGTTAAGTTGTCTTCAAGGGATGAACGTTCTATTTTTTCAATCATTTCATTTAGTTTCTTTTTGTTCTCAAGCAGTGTTTGATAGATGGATTCTC
Organism: Ghiorsea sp.; assembly: GCA_030950765.1. Taxonomy (GTDB): domain Bacteria; phylum Pseudomonadota; class Zetaproteobacteria; order Mariprofundales; family Mariprofundaceae; genus Ghiorsea. Next base: position 2,421 of record JAUZQX010000110.1, on the reverse strand, counting down.
GTTCTAAATGGTCGATATATGCACGTGTGTGATAACGTAAACGTAAAATTAATTCCATTTTATCGGGCATTTTCAGCAAATAATCATTGGCACCAAGTTCAAAAGCCTTTTTATGGGATTCGGTGCCTGCATCCATGGTAAGAATAAGCACGGGAATACCTTGGGTGGCTTCATGAGCTTGAAGTTGTTGGAGCACTGCAAAACCATCCATGATGGGCATGTGTAAATCCAAAAGGATAACAGTAGGACCAATATTTAATATTTGTTCAATGGCGAGCTTAGGGTCGTTGCATTCATGGTAATAAATATGCGATGTGTGTTCCAACATCTTTTTAACGGACTTGGTTACACTTCGCTGATCATCAAGGTAAAAGACAGTGACGGGATACTGACTCCAATCTTGTTTACGGCTGTCCATAAGTGCTCCATATTACGTTGTTATATCATGATAGCTACGCAATGATGATGCCAAATAATAAAGGGGTTATGCTTTACCGTTATTGGTGATGCCGAAAGGGATATGTACCATAGGAATATTACCAAGTTTTGATTGTAAATGATTTTTTTGGTCATCAAAAAACATGTGTGGTTTTAAGGTATTGAGGATATGTTCTTTTTTCATGCCGCCTAGGAAAAATGTTTCATTGGCACTCACCCCCCAGTTTTCCAAGGTGGTAATGACACGTTCATGGGTGGGTGCGCTACGGGCGGTGATAATGCTGGTGCGGATGATACGTTGGTATGATGAATCTTTGGTTTCTTCATCAGCTTCCAAGGCTTGTAAGTCCGATAGTTTTTTGAACAAGTCAGCAAGCGGGCCTGGATTGTGCGGTTTGAGTTTGTTGTTAATTTCATGTTGAACAAACTCATCAAGTTTACCATCTTGAAACACAGATTCGGCTTCATCATCGGCAATGACACCATCAAAATCAAAGGCAATGCGTAATTCATGGTCATCGTTGTCATCATTGACTTTGGAGGGCAATACTATGCCTGCGGGATAACCTGAATCAATGGCTTTGAGCACATCACCTTCATTGGCAGAAAGGAATAGAGAAGCATTAAACGCTGGGATATAGGCGTAGGGTGATTTGCCTTCCATAAATGCAGCGCGGGAGATGTTTAAGCCATGGTGCTCAATGGAGCGAAATACACGTTTGCCTGTCACCGCTGAATTGCGTGATAATAATACCACTTCCACAGGTTGCTCCTTAGCAAAACGGTCATTGATACTTAGAAAACGGCGCACAAAAGGGAATGCAACACCTTTGTCCAACACATCATCCAAATGCTCTTCCTGGTAAGCTTTGTATGCCTTGCCACCTTGCTCTCGAAAGACTTTATCGGATTCACTTAAATCAAATAATGCGCTTGAAGATACGGCAATGACCAGCTTTTTATCAATAGGATAAGCCATGTTTCCTCCAAGGATTTTGATGTTTTTCAAATTGAAACCTATCGTTTTTAAACACTTATACCAGCCTCTGTTGGTGAACTTTAGAAGCAAGAAACTTCCCTAGTTTTTTAATATATCTTCAATATGTTTGATGATTTCTTTTTTGGTTGATGTTTTTCGGTAAACGATGGCAATGGTTCGGTAAGGTTGGGGTTTGATAAAGGGGATATAATGGATATCTGTTTCAGTATGGCTGATGGCGATTTCAGGTATCATGGTGATGCCCGTACCAGCTTTGACCATTTGCCTAAGTGTTTCAAGACTTGTAGCGCGGAAATCTTGTTCTTCACCAATATTATGCTGGTGACAAACCTCCAAAGCGTGGTCGCGTAAACAATGACCTTCTTCAAGCAGCAATAACCTATATTGGGCAAGTGTATCGATGTCAATGCTAACCGTGTTTGCTAAAGGGTGGCTAGGACAAGTGGCTAGGAAGAACTTATCATCAAACAAGGCGTTGATTTCAAGAGACTCACCAAGCACGGGTAGGGCGAGTAAGGCTGCATCAATTTCACCTTTGTGTAGTCGATCAAGTAGTTCTGCCGTTTTTTCCTCAATAAGAATCAGATGAAGATCGGGCATACATTTGGTAATCTGGGGAACCATGTCGGGGAATATATAAGTGGCAAGTGTTGGGAATGCACCAAGCCTAAATTTGCCAGAAAAAGGATTGCGCGCATGTTCAGCAATCTCTTTGATACGTTCCACTTCTTGCAGGATTTTCTCTGCTGATTGGATGATGTCTTTACCTTCTTCGGTAATCATCACTTGTTTGTTATCCCGCTCAAAGATTTTCACATCCAACGATTCTTCCATCTTTTTGATTTGTGCGCTGAGTGTGGGCTGGCTAACATGACAATGTTCAGCAGCTTTGGTGAAATTGCGCAATTCAGCGACGGCAACCAAGTATGACATTTCACGTAAATTCATGGTTTCTCCTTATATTTATCCCTTTCATCATAGTT
>JAUZQX010000011.1 GCA_030950765.1 Ghiorsea sp. | reverse complement strand
CTTTGACTAAGTCTGGATGAAATAGATTGTATTTCAGGGCATTCAAAATCCAGGCGTGTGTTGCATGGAATAGCAAGGCTATTGCTCAAACGCACAACGCAGAGTTTGGATGCACTGGACACAATATATGCGTTCATGACTTATTCAGAGCTTCCTTAGGTCTGCCTCAACTTGATGATCAGGCGTAAGAATGAATAGTGGGGTTTAATGGCTTACTCTGCTACCACAAATGCCATTGCCATACCATTGTCATCAGTAAGTGACAGATGAATGTTTGTGATACCAAGTTGCTTTGCAATATGTTGGGCTTGTCGATGTAGAATGATGGTGGGTTTACCACTTTGAAGATAGGTCACTTCAATGTCTTTCATGCCAAAACCAACAAAACCAGTACCCAATGCCTTGGATGTTGCTTCTTTGGCAGCAAAAAACATTGCAAGGCGGCGTATGGTGCCGCGTTGTTGTGCCAAATGGTATTCGGCATCTGTAAATACGCGCTGAATAAAACGCATGTCAAACCTTGTCACAGATTGTTCTATGCGTTTGATTTGTACAATGTCCGTACCAATGCCTACAATGCTCATGGGCAACAGCTTAATAGACACGTGTTTTTTTGGAAGCACCTATAGACGATATATGTGCTTGTGCTTACAGTTGTTGATCTGATTGGGAGGTCTGATGACAGCAAAAACATATGATATAGTGATTGTTGGTGCAGGTGTGATTGGAGCTGGGCTTGCCTTAAGTTTAGCTAAAGAAGGTTACACTATTGCGCTATTGGATGCTCAAGAGCCATCATTGAAACCTACCAACCCTGAGCGTGTGATTGCTTTGTCAGAAGGCTCTAAACGTTACCTTTTAAACCTTGGTGTTTGGGATGATATAGCCGCGGGTGGTGCGGGTTTTATTCAACATATTGCTGTTCGCGAGCCACAAAACATAGGTGCAGTGGATATGTCGCATCAAGAGCTGGATAGTGACGCGCTGGGTTATGTATTGGAAGTTCGTCATGTACTTTCCCCCATTCAACAGGCTTTTACTGACAATATCACAAGCATGTATGGTGTGCGGTGTTTGGGTTTTATGCAAAATGATACTGGTGTTTGCTTGCAAATCCTAGATGATGGTAAACAACTTGAAGTGCAAGCCAGTTTATTGATAGGTGCTGATGGTACCAACAGTTTTATTCGCAGTTTTGCGGGCATTCAGACCTATGGTTGGGATCATAATCGTTTGGGTATTGTGGCATCTATTGCTTGCGAACATGGGCATGGCAACACGGCTTATGAATGTTTTAAAGAAGAAGGTCCGCTGGCTTTGCTGCCTTTAGCAGATGGACGTTTTTCTCTGGTGTGGTCGGTTGCGCCCAAAACAGCAGTGGAGCTATTAAACCTGAACGATGAAGGTTTTTTGCATATATTACGCAATGAAGTGGGCGATGAAATCATGGCAAAACTTGGTCGTTTCACATCGATGGGTAAACGTGCTTCATTTCCATTGGAGCTTAGGATTGCAAAATCCTTTGCGCAAGGACGTGTATTGTTGGCAGGCAATGCTGCGCACACCATTCATCCGATTGCAGGGCAGGGCATGAATTTAGGCTTAAGAGATGTGGCAGTATTGGTCGATATTTTGCAGCAAACATGGGCAAGAGAAGACTTGGCTAATCCACTAATTGGGCAAACCTATGCTGAACGTAGGCGGTTAGATACTTTGGCTGTAGCTGGGTTTACAGAGAGTGTGTTGGAAACATTTGCATCGTCATTGTTACCCAAACGTTGGTTGCGTGGGCAAGGTTTGCACATGATGCAATCCACCCCTTTACTCAAACAGTTTTTATTAAAACAGGCAGCAGGTATAGGGCAGCTTGAAGGGTTGAAATCATGAAACAGCAAAACGTTTTACAAGGTGAATATGTTGATCTCGTGATTGTTGGTGGTGGCATGGTGGGTTTGATGCTTGCTGCAGCATTACGTCATTCAGGCTTGCATATTGTGGTGATTGAGCGGGCAGCATATCAACCCATGATGTCTATGGGCTTGGATTGTCGGGTATCCGCTATTGTGCAGGGCAATGTGAATATCTTAAAAAGTGTGGGTGTTTGGCAGTATTTACAAGATAAAGCAGGGCTGATGACATCCATGCGTATTTGGGATGGGCAAGAGCAGGGTGGCATTCGTTTTGAAGCGGCTGAAATTGGTGAAGATAAGCTTGGTATATTGGTGGAGAATGCCGCTTTGATACAAGCTTTGCAGGACACGCTCAAAGAAAGTGAAAATGTTGAGCTACTTTGCCCTGAATCGGTGACATCGGTGGCATGGAAAAGGCAAGGTGTGGAGGTATCGCTTGAAAGTGGGCGCGAGTTGAATACGCCACTGATTGTAGGTGCAGACGGTGCTCGCTCATGGTTGCGACAACAAGCCGATATTGATGTGTTTAGTCGTGATTATAAGCAAAAAGGCATTGTTGCAACAGTGAAACCACGTTTTTCCCATCAGAACACAGCTTGCCAACGCTTTTTGCATACAGGGCCACTTGCCTTATTGCCCATGAAAGATGATGTATGCTCGATTGTATGGAGTGCATCCAATGAAAGAGCGAATGACTTGTTAGGCTTATCTGATGAAGACTTCTTAGATGAATTGAACTTGGAAGTGGGTGCTGTCTTTGGTGGTATCGTTGAAGTGGGTAAACGTGCTGCGTTCCCACTTAAAGCGCAGTTGGCAAGACATATTGTGCGCCCACGGCTGGCACTGATTGGCGATGCGGCACATAGCATTCATCCATTGGCAGGATTGGGGGTCAACCTCGGCTTGCGAGATGCCATGGTGTTAGCGCAAGAAATTGTGGATGCGGGTAAGTTTGAAGAAGGTTGGGGTGATATGGATGTGCTCACCCGATATATGAAACAACGTATGCCTGATGTGCTTATGACCATGGCAAGCATGGAAGCTTTGCACCGCACTTTCCAAGTGCAATTACCTGCTTGGATTAAACTGCGCGGCTTGGGCATGAAAGCTTTGGGTAATGCAGGTATCATCAAACAGATGCTGATGAAAAATAGCACAGGCATACAAATAGAATCAAACCTACAGATATAGAACTAAAGATAGAAATCACAGATGCTGTCAGTGCTGGAAATGCTGCTATTGGGCATAATAAGTTTATAGTTATAGAGGGATATT
>JAUZQX010000109.1 GCA_030950765.1 Ghiorsea sp. | reverse complement strand
ATGGTTTTGCGTGCATGAAGCTCGGCAATCTTTTCATAAGGAATTTCAGGCATACCACCACGCTCAATATCAAATTTGATTCGCTCTTTGCCGCCAGTGACCTTCAGCAGTTCGCCATAAGTCTCATCGCTCCAGCGCCTATCCATGCCTGCTTCTTCGAATGCCATGTTGAAAGCAACGCGGTGCCCATCTTTTTCGGTATCGGCGAGTGTGCCATCTACATCCCACAATAAACATTTTAATTCAGCCATTAAAAAACCTCGTCCTAACCAATATTTGTTTTCGACACGCTTGCCGTCTTGTCTTTCCCTGCGCGATAAGCTTCAAGCAAAGCTGCTGCAAGTTTGGGTTCATTTGCCAAAGGTTCAACATTAAAGAATTTGTTGGCAATCAGTTTGGGTATCTCTAAAATATCTTCAGGGAAGCTCTGAACAAGTAAGGCTAGTAGTTGATAGTTTATCGAGAAACTGCCGCCGTTAACAGCTTATACTTGGCAAGCTTCTTCATCTGTTACTATTAAACTTACCCATGCGCAGCACCGCATAACCCAAAACCCCAGCCGTAAAGGATGCTGCCAAAATTGCCAATTTATCCGTATATTGGAACAAATCGACAGTGGGAAATGCTAATGAAGTAATAAACAAACTCATGGTAAAACCAATGCCTGTAAGCACGGATACGCCATAAAGTTGCAACCAATTACTTCCCTCTGGAAGCTTGGCAAAGCCAAGTTTAATTGCCAGCCAGCTAAAACCAAATACTCCCAACTGTTTACCTACAAACAAACCAAGCATGATACCAAGCGGCACAGAGCCAGACATTTGATCTAAAGAGATGTCCGTAATATTCACGCCTGCATTGGTAAAAGCAAAAGCAGGAAGAATAAAGAAAGCAACCCAATAGTGTAAATCCCGCTCAAGTGTTCTTAATGGTGAGAAACTTTTACCAAGTGCATCTTTTGCATACAGTGGAATGGTAAATGCCAAAGCAACACCAGCCAGTGTGGCATGTACACCTGATTTCAGCACACTCACCCACAAGATAAGCCCAACTATAAAATATGCAGCTTTTCGCACCACGCCCAGCCGATTCATTACAATCAATGTGAGAAGTGCTGCTGATGCTATAGAGATAGACAAGGTTGATAAATCCACAGTGTAAAACAAGGCAATAATCACAATGGCACCCAAGTCATCAATAATGGCTAACGCCATTAAAAAGACCTTTAATGATAAAGGAACACGCTTACCAAGCAAGGATAGAATACCCAAAGCAAAAGCAATATCTGTGGCTGTCGGAATCGCCCAACCATCAATTGCCGTCGGGTCTCCAGCATTAAAATAAACGTAAATTGCAGCAGGTACTGCCATGCCACCAATGGCTGCCACGATAGGCAATGTCACCTGACTCACAGTCGACAAGTGGCCCTCTAAAACCTCCCTTTTTACCTCCAAACCAATCAAAAGGAAGAAAATCACCATCAAACCATCATTTACCCAATGATGGAGTGACTTATCGAGGTGCAACGACCCAACTTGAACCGATACAGGAATGTGCAAAAAAGCTTCGTAATAAACCGATAAAAATGTATTGCTAAAAATAAGTGCTAAAACCGTGGCAAATATGAGGAAAATACCACTGGATGATTCTTTATGGATAAATGATTCAATAAACTTCATGCTCGTAATGTGATGATTTTTATCCTTTTGGTCAATGGTAATAATGTTAAAGTTGTTTAATTTTCAAAGTGTTGCATGTCATACAAGACACTTCATAAAAAATAAATCTACCGCTATACCTTTGATAAGCCACTTCTAACAGCATTACTCTCAACAATCTTGGGTTCAACCATGAAGGCGGCTTGAGCCCATCTTACCTTAACATTAAAAATACTTTCATGTGACGTTTTTTTACTGTGTTTCCCGCAGGAATATTACCACACCAACTGTACATATATTGCTTTCAACCTTAAGCATAGTAGCTTTGCCAGCCTTACACAAATACACCTTGGAGTGATGAATGAGCGTTGAAGACTTAATTTCAGGTTTTAGAACCCGAGCCGAAGATTATAGCAGCCGATTGGATTCGTTGCGGAGGTCACTTTGACCTTGATACTAAGGTTGAAGAATTAAAAGAATTAGACGCGCGCACCGAAGACCCTACCCTTTGGGATAATCCCGATGAAGCACAAAAATTAATGCAACAAAAAACATCGCTTGAACGTACAATCAATGGTTTTAACAAAACCATGAACACCCTCGAAGAAGCATCCATGTTATTTGAAATGGGCATGGAAGAAAGCGACCAAGACAGCAAACTCGAAGCAGTAACCGAAATTGATAAAGTACAAAAAGATGTTGAAGCTTTTGAGCTGGCACAAATGCTGGGTGGTGAAACCGATGCTGAGTCTGCCTTTTTAGACATTAACTCAGGTTCAGGCGGCACAGAAGCCCAAGACTGGGCAGAGATTTTATTACGTATGTATTTACGTTGGGCGGAGCGTAAAGGTTTTAAAACTGAATTGATTGAATGTACGGCTGGTGAAGAAGCGGGCATCAAATCAGCAACCGTGTCTATTAAAGGCGAATATGCTTATGGTTTCCTCAAAGCAGAAATTGGCGTGCATAGGCTTGTTCGCAAGTCTCCTTTTGATTCAGGCAATCGCCGTCACACTTCATTCGCCTCTGTGTTTGCCTTCCCTGATATTGATAGGGACATTGATATTGAAATCAACCCTGCCGATGTACGCGTGGATACCTACCGTGCCTCAGGCTCCGGTGGTCAGCATATCAACAAAACCGATTCCGCAGTCCGCATGACACATATACCGACCAATGTGGTGGTTCAATGCCAAAGTGACCGCTCTCAGCACAAAAATAGAGACCACTGTTGGAAAATGCTGAAAGCACGTTTATATGAGCTTGAAATTGAGAAACAACAAGCTGAAAAACAAGGTTTGGAAGATACCAAGTCCGATATTGGCTGGGGTCATCAAATCCGCTCGTATGTATTGGATGCTTCACGCATTAAAGATTTACGAACGGGCATGGAAACCAGCAACACACAAAACTTTTTGGATGGTGATATTGATGATTTCATTGCTGCCAAACTGATGGGCATTAACAAAGGCGGCGGAGCAAGTGACGATGAGTAAATCTTTAGAAGATATGATTAATGAGGTACAAACATTCACCACGGACAATGACGATTACCGCTGTGGTTCCGTTGCGCTCTTGGGTCGTCCCAATGTTGGGAAATCAACATTAATGAACAAGATCATTGGCACAAAAGTTGCCATTGTAACACCCAAACCACAAACCACGCGCCACCGCATTTTGGGTATTCATAGCGATGAAAATCAACAAATGGTATTTGTCGATACACCTGGTATTCATAAAGGTTCACAACAACTCAACCGCAATATGGTGAAAGTAGCGTATACTGCAGCAGAAGAGGCCGATGTGCTCTGCATTATGCAAGATGGTTCCAAACCTATGGATAGAGGCACCATCGCATTGATTGAGCGGTTTTCTGATGGACGGCTGGATAAACCACGTATTCATGTCATCAATAAAATTGACCAGTCCAACAAAGATAGATTGCTGCCACGTTTACAAGAAATTCAGCAATTGGACTCTAAAGCGGATGCTTATATACCCATTTCGGCTAGAAAAGGCTCTCAAGTGCCAGCTTTGGTGAAGGAAATCAGCAAATATTTACCCAAACGTCAGCCCATGTATGACCCTGAATGGTTTACCGACCAATCTCAACGTCAAATGGCAGCAGAGTATGTGCGTGAGCAGGTATTTTTGTCTATGTACCAAGAAATACCCTTCCAAACCGCCGTTGATATTGAAGAGTTTGTTGATTTGGGCGATAAAATTGAAATTACTGCCGTCATTTTGGTTGCCACAGAACGACATAAACCCATGATTATTGGTAAAGGTGGCGAATTGATGAAACATATCGGCATCAAAACACGGGAAGGTTTAGAAGAACTTTTAGGCTGTAAAGTGAACCTAAAACTCTGGGTAAAAGTACAAAAAGACTGGTTTGATAAACCGGGTATTTTACACGAACTAGGCTTATAAATACTGATGGCAGAACAAAGGGATGATGCCCTTTTATTACGCAGCATTGCTTATAGCGACTCTTCACTGATTCTACACTGTTTAACGCAGAAACATGGGCGCATTAGCCTTATGGCGCGCGGAGCACGGCGTGCTAAAAGCCCCTTTCGTGCGGCTTTGATGCCGTTGTATACACTACAACTACGCTGGAAAGAGCCACGAACAGGAAGTATGGGCACATTACTTGAAGTACAACGTTTCTCCCCTCTTCTACCCGAGTCAATGATACTCGCAGGACAAACATTATTAGCTAACGCATCCGCTCTTTTTCCTGATGGTGTTGCCCATGGCTATGATGAACTTCAACAAGCTTGTGGCCTTCTTTCCGCGCGACCTGAGGAGGCTGGTTTATGTGTAGCAACTTGGAGCATGCTTGAAAGATCGGGTTGGATAGGCGGCTTTAATCATTGTTGGCATTGCGTGGAAACCATTGATTTAAACTTAAATATGTATTGGCGGCAAGGGCATCTCTTGTGTGAGAAATGTGCAAACCAACATGGTTTTCAACTGCATCCAGGTTTTCGTAAAAGCATTTCTACATTGATGCAAAACCCCAACATCAAATTAAACCATGAACATATTACATTGTGGAAAATGATGATCAAAGATGTGTTTAAAACACACCAAATGCGCCACTCAGAACGCTAAGTTTTTAAGCAGCTAAACCTTGAATCTTGGCAATCGTCTTTTTATTTTGTTGCGTCATAAACTGTTGTAATCGTTTCATGGTTGCGGAGTCAGCTTGCTGGATAACAAGCATTGCAGCTTTATCCAACACAAGTAAGTCCAACTGGTTGGCGGCAGAAGCTGTATAACCATATTGTTTGCCTTTATTGGTACGTACTTCACCCAAAACACCGTTGTCTCTGCGTATTTCTAAAAGTAATGGATTGCCATCCTGCTGAATATACACCTCAGCTTCACCTGATAAAATCATATAATATTTGTCTGCCATATCCCCTTGAGAAAACAGATCTTCGCCTCGAGGAAGTTCAGAGACTATGAGTTGTGTAGACAATGTTTCTCTCGACGTTGCTGGCAAATCGCTGAACACCACATGACTAAATAAAAAGCTATTTAAAATACGCTTTTTCATCATCGAAAATACCCGAGACTTAAAGGCTTCATCTGAATCTAAAACCTGCTGTATCGCTTGCAAGCCAACCCGAACAATCACCGATGGTTCAGCGGTATACACAGATGCAAACCGAGTTTTCCCACGCAAAACCCCGTACTCACCATAGAATTCCCCTGCTTTTAAAGTCGCGACAACCTGTGTTTTTCCAGCATATGTTTTCGTAATGGCAATCGCTCCTTGTACAATAAAATACAAGTCATGTGGCGTATCACCTGCCACCATCATTTCAACACCCTTTGCGACATGCATGGCTCGAGATGCTTGATTAATGACACGAATATTTAAAGGAGACAATCCTTCCAATACAGAAAAGTTTGCGCCATTTAATTGGTGCAACGAAGCATGCTGGTGAATACCAGAAAGCTCTAAGAAACCTTCATCATTTATATTTGCCATTGTCTATTCTACCCGCTGTTCCATATAAAGAACTATGGCTTATTTTAACATGTCTGCAAGGCTATTTTGGTCATATTTGAAGCGGAAGCGCATATATGTACCTGCTCGGGTATATTCAGCGGCGGTAAAGTCTTGGTCATAAAAACCAACAAAGTTATAACCCATGCTTAACCAGAAATTCTCAAACATATTATAACCCAGTGCAAAACCAGCCGTGGGTTGATAGTTATTCAAATGACGTACACGTAACGCCGCAGCTTGCATGGTCACATCCCAGCTTTCATTCACATCATAAATAACATACATACCCAACAAGTCTGTCAAACCAGACCAAGTATCACCTTGAATGGTTTCATCAGATAACTTAATGCCATGGTTAAACCTAACCTGCCAAGAAGCTGTGGTTTGCCAGTTGGCTGTCATATTATTAATAAAACGTAGGCTCTTACTTTCTAGTCCTGTTCCTGATTGTTCATTCCTCCGAATATCAAAACGGTTTAGTAAAATTAACTTATCAAACTCAGGTCGCCATGCTGCACGAAGAGAAGAGTCTGAAATGAGGTTGTATCCACCTGTCGCCAAAACTTCATGTTGCCAAAGCATTGTCCATTGCAACGATAGTTCATCCAGTGGTGAACCTTGGACTCCCAAGTTTGCACCTCGGTGTTCACTCAAGTCACTGGTACGATACTCTAAACGGTTCGACCATACCCAAGCTCCAGGATGATAATCCGTACCCAACGACATCGCGGTAAAGTCTTCACCACCTGTCACAATAGGTGCATTCAAGTTAATTTGTACAGGTGGTGTTGTGCTCAATACTTTGGTTTGATCCAAACTCGCACTCACACTTAACACTTCACTGAGCTCCCAAGTTTGTAATAACCCTGCATTGGCAAAACTACGCATGCCAGCTTCACTTAATTGTTGTTCATAGCTGCTGGACATGGTTGCACCATTCCAAGGTTGTGTATTTACACCAAGGCGCGTTGACGATGTATCTTGGAGCGCACCACGCGTCCACTCTTGGGTTGCTGTTAAACTTGTGGTCGCGGTAATACTGTATTCAGTACCCAGACTTGAGCGACTGGGGAAATCAACGCTATTATTGCTACCTAATGCTTGTTCATGATCAGCATGCACCGACAAACGTGTGGTCACCTTTTTACTTGCGCCCACATTTGCCAATGTTGAACCTGTGACCACACCTGTACCGTCTACATCTTGGGTAGCTCGCACTCCAGTACGTACATTATAGTCATCAATTTTATCTTGGTATTGAACGCTTGCCATATCACGTACAGCGCCTGTATTTAATACTTCCTGACGGAATAACTCACCATTCACACTTGCTTGTTCATCCAAACGATACTGTCCATTGGCACCCATTTTGCGCGTTGAATTTTCGCTGCCTAATTGTTGTCCTAGTCCAAAGTTATCATCTTGCTGACGTGCATAAACCGTACCACTGACCATTTCATCAGCCAGACGCGCTTCAACTTTAAAGGCACTACTGGTAATATTATTGTTGGTACTGCTGGCAACTTCAGAAATCACTTCAACCGCATCATTGACCTGAACTTTCACATCCAAACCACTTAATGTATTGCTTCCTGCCAAAGTTCCTTCAGATACAAAAGTACCACCAACCTCAATATTTTGATTGGGTTTAACGTATACGCGACCACCAGCCGTAGTCAACTCAGTGCCACCACTATCCGATTCATATTCAACACGAATCATGATGGGGTTCAGCGCAGAATCGCGGCTTAATACGGGTTGTTTAAACCAAATCGTGCCCAACACATAATCAATATCATAATCTAGATGGCGCGTAAGTTTCACAGATTTAAGTATCACTTCACTTCTAAAGCGATCAATGGTTTCGATTAAAACTGTGTCGGTATTACTGATGATATTTTGATTGCTCAAACGGTACAAACCGCTGGTACCATTGCCCTGTATTTCGTCACGGTGCATAGCCTGCCCTGTTTGTGTGGCAAATGCTGTAAAACCAATGCTATCTTCATGCATTTCAGCTTTCACACCTGTAAACACGCGCGAATAACGGGTCAACTCTGTGGTCGAAAGCCCTGTTTCATAATCACCAAATAAAGCATAAAATGTATCGCGTTCAATTTTCACATACAGCTTCTTACTACTGGTACCATCAAACTGCTGTTGTGTGGTATCATTATAAACCGTGTACATCACATTCGGGTCAATATCACCAAAACGACTACTTTGTTCATTCAAAGTTTTTGCTGCCGTGTCATAAGCCAAAGTTAACAAGAAATCGCCTTCAATTTGACCTTTGGCATAAAATGCAAGTTGACCATCTTTATAAAACTTATCTTGCTCAGATGGCTGAGTAATCGGTTGAATCGCTCCAGACAAATTATTATAACCCAAGGTTCCTTCACCAAAACCAACCAAAATCCAATCACGCATTTCAGGTTTTACATATACTTCAATCGTTTTTTGTACATTATTATAACCCAATACAATACGATGTGTACCACTGCTTGCCACAGGTGCTAAAGTTACCCAACCATCAGCATCTACAAATACTTTTTGCGATACTTCTTGGGTTAAAAGCGGGGTATTTGGGTTTTGGCGCACCAACAAATCACCACCCAACTGTGCTAATTCTATGCTGCCGCGAATTTCTGTGCTTGTATTATCCGTTAGTGCCAACCTAAAGCGAACAGGTGTTTTACCATCTGCGATATTTTCACCCGTCTCAACAAGTTTAATCGATGATAACTCGCCTGTTCTCACCACATGAATGGTTTCCTCAAAACGAGCATTACCAAACGAGTCCACACCTTTAACTGTTAAAGTGTGTTCACCTTGTTTGCCAAAATCAACACCAATATAAGTATATGTTGTTTTCCCCGTGTCAGGATTTTCTGATTTAAAACCAATACGTTCATCCGATACAGGGCGGCCATCTACCCGCAAATCTATGCTTAATCCTGAATCCAAAGATACACGCACTGAAGCAATCGGATGTGGCAAACTCATACCATCAACAGGTGACAAAATGCCTTCTGTTTTCTTAACTTCAGGCGCTTTCACAGCCACGACCTCAGCCATATCCCATGAACCTAATGCAACACCTTGTCCCTGAGCTTGCGTATCTTGTAGTTGAGTTGAAAAATCATGAGTAATTTTATCTGCACGAACTTTCAAGACCACACGGCGATTTTGTTTACGACCTTTGCGCGTTTGATTTGAGGCAATTGGTTCTTGTTCGCCTTTACCCACTGCAAACACTATGCCTTCATCAAGCTGTAAATGTTCTTTTAAATACGCCGCAATATAATTCGCGCGAGCCTGTGACAATGCCAAGTTATTTTTAAATTCTTTTTGGTTGCGTTTGGCAATCGGAATATCATCCGAGTGTCCTTCAACAATGAGCTCACGAACCACCAAACCATTTAAGGAGTGAATCAATTCTTTTAATTTACCTAGCTCTTGTTCTGGAGCCTCTGCCTTACGCGAAGCAAATTTCAAATGTAATGTGAAGGAACGTTGGTCGTGCAACTCTTTAAGTGTATCTTGAATCTTAATTGTCGCTAGACCTGTACGGCCTTGTTGCGAGCCTGATGAAACAAACCTTGCATAAGCACTTGCTTCTTTGAGAGCGCCCTCACCTGCACCGCGCATAGCCAGACGGATATGATGTTTACCTTCCTTAGCATCAAGCTGCCAAACCAAACCTACCGGTGATTGTTCGGGTTCAACTTGCACACCATTTAAAGTCGCACTACCCAATACATATTTCCAGCCTCTTGGAAGGTTGTAAAATGCTTGAAGCTCTGAAAGTTCAACCTGCCCACTTTGACTCACCTCAACATCAGCCAACACAAGCCCTTTTTGTTCACCTTCACCTTCGCTCAACACATGTTTAACCAATACAGGTGTTTCTTCAGGGGCACGATTGATAAGACGGAAGTTAGCACGGGCTAAACCGCCACCTGTTACTTCAACGAACTGCGAATAATCATTTTTAGAAAAACGTGTTTGTTTCAAACCTATCGCTTGATACTTATTTTTAATGGTGGCTCTATCCATTTGCACAACATGTGTGCCCAGTTTCACAGCATCAAAATGATAACGTCCATTTTTATCCGTAACAATGCTTCGTCCATCTTGCATAAAGATACGAATACCTTCTACACCAAGCTCACCTTTATCTTGAATCTCATTCATGTTTTCATCAATAAAGACAACACCCGCAATAAAACCACGGCTACGAATTAAGTCTTCACGAATGGTCACGTTTGCTTTCGAAATATTCGAGCTTACAGCAACGGCTGCCATTGTTCCTGTCGCAAAAGCACTGTTGGTTGCAAGACCGAGGCGTGTATTTGCACCCACAACAGCCGTATATGTTAAGTTTGCTATCGTAGGCGCAGCTGCAATTGTACCAATATTAAAGCTTAAATCCCGACCATTCGCTGAAATCGTAGGGTCTGCCAAAGCAATACCGTCTAAGTTGGCAGAACCCGTTTGGTAACGGAAACCCAGTGGTAAGGTATCATGTACAATGCTTGCTGTAGAAGCAGATGTGATATGCACATTTTCCACACTAATTTGATATCCAACACGGTCACCAATAGCGGCCGTAGCCGTGGTCGCTGTTTTACGTACAAACAGATTTACACCCTTACCATCCAATGGAATATCAATGTGTAATGCAGGGCCAGCTTGAATTTTAAAGGTTTCACCACGCGAACCTGTCACAATTGAAAATGGTCCTGTTGGAATGGCTTGAATATCAGCCGTTGGCACCTGTGATGGATAACTATACCCCGATGGTGGTGTGATTTCTAAACGATAATCGCCCAATGGCATAAATGGGAAACGATATTTGCCTGCATCAAAGGTATAAACTGCACCCGATGCATCTGTCACCGTACCGCCTGATACCACTGTAGATGGATAAGCACTTACCCCATCATCACCAAATACCGTTGCAGGTAGACCTGTCGTCACATCAATAATTGTAATGGTTGCACCATCCAATGGCACACCACTGCTGGAGTCAAAGACTAGACCAAAGGGATCAACCAAGGCTGCCGATGCCGCCACATCGGTATTATCAAACTGATCCGTATATGTTGCTGTAATGGTTGAATCGACATTAACTGAAAGCACTCCATCATTCGGTGTTGCTGTCGCTAAACGCGTTGATGCTGTATTACCTATGAATACACCCGTATTATTACCTGTTTCAGTTAAAACAATAGTTTCCGTATCACCACTTGCACTATCCGTCAGCGTGACACTGACACTCTGCCTCGTATAAATATCAAGGTTTTGGTCACCATCTTTAACTTGTACATAGATAAGTTGACCTGCATGATAAATCTCAGCGGGTGTATAGGCTGACGTTACCGTATTCAAATGCATAAATGTAATCACCGCTGGTGTGCGGGTATTTTGAATTTGTACAACCGTGCTGTTGGTCGCCAAGTTTGCGGCATTGGCTTGATAATCTGCTTGAATCGTCGCCGCGCCAATGGGTGCAGCATTGGGAACCACTAATGTTGCTGGGAAAGTATAATTCGTACCAATCAATAAATTTGGCACCGTAACCAACCATGCTGTTGCAATGGTTGGGTGTGGGTTTGCCACATATAAGCCGTATGGATCAACGGTAAAGGTTAAGCTTGTGCCTGCAGGTGGTATGACCGTCACACTACCATTAAGTAAATCATTGATGCCTGTATTGGCAATTTGTATCGATAAAGGTGCAGTGCTACCTAAAGCAGCAATGGCTGGCGAGGTAATACTGATAGTTGCTGAGTTAGCCGTAGCAATGGTTGCGTAAACATCAACTGAAGCCTGAACCCCTGTAGGGGCTGTGGCATATGTTGCTTGTGCTGTATTGGTAATCACTTGATTTAACACAGCTTGGGCAGAAGAAGCAAAGCTTATGATCATAAGCAAACAAGCAGCGACATATGCCAACCATAAGGTTGTTATTGGCCGCATAGCCTCTGCTTGTTTACTTGAATAAATCATTTTACGTCCTTAAAC
>JAUZQX010000108.1 GCA_030950765.1 Ghiorsea sp. | reverse complement strand
AAGTACAAACCGTTGCCCTGTCACTGGGTTAATCAGCCCAGCAGCGACTCGTGATGCACATGTTTTATCACCAGCATAAAGCTGAATATGGATACCTTGTTGCATCAAAGTCCAAGTCAATAAGCTGCCAGCAAGACCTCCGCCGACAATAATGATGGATTGTTTTTCGCTATTGTTTTTGAGGGGAGACATGTGGTGAGTATAAACGATGTGGCAAGGTGCGGCAAAAACAAGTATTGTACGACCATTGAAATCAATGGAAAATGATAGGAGTTTATCATGGCAAAAGCATCAGCACGTCACCTTTTGGTGGCATCAGAAGAAAAATGTTTGGAAATTAAAGCAGAAATTGAAGCAGGTTTGGATTTTGGCGAAGCAGCAAAAAAATATTCATCATGCCCATCCAAAGCACAAGGTGGCGATTTGGGTGAGTTTGGCCCGGGTCAAATGGTTCCAGAATTTGATAAAGTGGTGTTTTCTGCGGACATCGGAAGCATTGAAGGCCCAGTACAAACCCAATTTGGTTATCACTTATTGGAAGTGACTGCGCGCAGTTAAGTTATCATGACAAAAACATGGCACAGTCATCTGGATGAGGCGGCTTGGGAAGCTTTATGTGATGGCTGTGGCAAGTGTTGCATGCACAAGTTTGAAGATGAAGATACGGGCGAAATCCTTCGTACCAATGTTGCATGCAAACTTTTCGAGCAAAGCAGTTGCCGTTGCACTAAATATGAGCAAAGGTTTGAGCTTGTTCCCGAATGTTTGGATATTCGAAAATTGTCGGATACAGAAATGCTTTGGTTGCCTGAAACATGTGCATACCGCCTCACTTTTGAGGGGAAACCGCTGCCCGACTGGCACCCCTTAAAGAGTGGTGAATCACAGTCGGTGAACAAAGCGGGACATTCGATGTCAGGGCTCTCTATATCTGAGTTGGATGTGCCTGAAGATGAAATTGTGGATTATATTTTAACATCTTAGAAAATAGGTGTTAGGCTTGCTTGATGAATTTTGAGGGGTGATACGCTGGATATTAGAAAATCAAACTTTCATCTGCATTTATCGGGTTGCAAAGAAGGGCTTCAAGCCTTGCAGCACTTGGCAGACCAAGCTTGTGAAGGGGTTTGTTTGAATGCCATTCAAATCAATCGTATCGCTTTGGCATTGGATGAGTTGTTTGCCAATATTCATGCACATGGTTATGCCAATCAGGGTGGGGATATTGATTGTTCGGCAAAATGGACGGGGCAAGAAGGGAAACCCTGCCTTTTAGAAATTAAGCTGCGTGATTATGCGCCAGCAATCCAAGATATTACAACATGTAAAGGCATTGACCCTGAGACACTTAAAGACCATCCAGTAGCTGGTGGTTTGGGCCTGCATTTGATTTATGCCATCACGGAAAGTTTTGAACACACCCCGCTTGAAGATGGTAACCAATGGTGTTTGCTATTTAACTTGAAAGAAGAGGATACAAAAACATGAGCCTTCATATCGAAACAGAACATGCAGGGAAAGCAGCAAGCGTTACCGTCAAAGGTGATGTGACGATTCAGACATCGCCTGAGTTGCGCAACGAGTTGCAGCCGTTATTTAGCAGTGATGTGGAAGTGGTTCGCGTGGTGTTGAATGGTGTGGAGTTTATGGACTCATCAGGTATTGCAACGCTTGTGGAAGGTTTACAATGGAGTAAAATATCAGGAGGTCGTTTTGTGCTTTCAGGTTTAAGTGAAACAGTGCGTGATGTGTTTGAACTGGCAAAACTGGATACAATTTTTGAGATTGAAGGTTAATTAGACGCATGAGTTATAAAGATATGCGTGATTTTATCGCTGACCTTGAAAAACGCGGCGAACTCAAACGCATTCAAACAGAAGTCAGCACTGAATTGGAAATGACGGAGATTTCTCAGCGTGTTTTAGAGGCTGGTGGTCCTGCGTTGTTGTTTGAAAACGTCAAAGGGCATGATATGCCTGTGTTGACCAACTTGTTTGGCAAAGATACACGTATTGCTTTGGGTATGGGGCGTGAATCGGCATCGGAATTGCGTGAAATTGGTGAGCTTTTGGCGTTCCTCAAAGAACCTGAGCCGCCCAAAGGTTTGAAAGATGCATGGGATAAACTTCCTGTGTTCAAAAAAGTGCTGCACATGTCACCCAAAATCGTGAACAAAGCACCTTGGCAAGAAGTGGTGGTTGAAGGTGATGCTGTGGACTTGGATAAGTTGCCTATCCAAACCTGCTGGCCAGAAGATGTAGCACCGTTAATCACTTGGGGTTTGGTGGTGACCAAAGGTCCACACAAAGATAGACAAAACCTAGGCATTTATAGGCAACAAAAGATTGCCAAAAACAAGTTAATTATGCGCTGGCTCAAACATCGCGGCGGGGCGATTGACCATCAAGAAGCCAGCCGAAAAGAAAAGCGCGAACCCTTTCCATGTGCTGTGGTGATTGGCGCAGATCCTGCCACAATTTTAGCCGCTGTAACCCCAATTCCTGATACACTTTCTGAATATCAATTCGCAGGTTTGTTGCGCAATGAAAAAACGCGCTTAACCCCATGTTCCGTAGTCGATTTACAAGTGCCAACTTCGGCAGAAATCGTGCTTGAAGGTTTCATTTCATTCGATGAATATGCCGAAGAAGGTCCTTATGGTGACCACACGGGTTATTACAATGAAACTGAGATGTTTCCTGTGTTTACCGTTGAAAAAATAAGTATGCGCAAAGATGCAATTTATCATTCCACACATACAGGAAAACCGCCTGATGAACCTGCGATTCTGGGCTTGGCATTCAATGAAGTGTTTGTGCCGATTTTGCGTAAACAATTTCCTGAAATTGTCGATTTTTATCTGCCCATGGAAGGTTGCTCCTACCGCATGGCGGTGGTGTCCATCAAGAAACAATATGCGGGTCATGCCAAGCGTATTATGTTTGGGGTGTGGTCGTATTTAAGGCAGTTTATGTACACCAAGTTTATTGTGGTTGTCGATG
>JAUZQX010000107.1 GCA_030950765.1 Ghiorsea sp. | reverse complement strand
CCACTGGAAGAAGGTTGGACCATCGGCTGTGTCACCAAACATGACCACGCCTTTAATTTTATCATCCTCAAGAATCATTTTCTTGTAAACACCACCGTGTTTATCCAATAATTCAATCACATCAGCGCCGGGTGTTCCCATAAAATCACCTGCTGAAAACACATCAATACCTGATACTTTTAACTTGGTCGAAACCACCGAACCTTCATAGGCTCTTAAACCATTGCCCGTAATTTGATACGCCAACACTTTGGCTTGCTCAAACAATGGCGCAACCAAACCATAAGCCACGCCTCTATGCTCAGCACATTCACCCACCACATATACCGACGCATCCGTTACGGTTTGCATGTAATCATTGACCACGATACCCTTATTACAGAATAAACCAGAGCTTTCAGCCAATGCCTTATTCGGGCGAATACCCACTGCCATGACCAATAAATCACATTCAAGTGTAGAACCGTCTTTAAATTTCAGCCCTTCAACGCGCTTATCACCCAATACTTCCGTGGTCAACGTGGACATTTTGAACTGCATACCTTGGTCTTCCAAAGATGTTTTTAGCATTTCGCCAGCCACACTGTCCAGCTGCATATTCATCAAGGTATCTTGATCATGCATCACTGTGGCTTCCATGCCAAGGTTGAGTAAACCTTTAGCCGCTTCAAGCCCAAGCAAGCCACCACCAATCACGGCTGCTTTTTTGTATGTTTTCGCCGCTTCAAACATTTTATCGCAATCTTCAATATCACGAAATGCAATCACACCATCTTTATCATGTCCTGGAATAGGGATAATAAAGGGATTGGAACCCGTGGCGATGATGAGGTTGTCATATTCAGCCCTCGTACCATCTTCCGCAGTAACAACTTTCTTGCCACGGTGAATTTCTGTAACTTTTTTACCCATGTGCAAGGTAATATTGTTATCAACATACCATTGCTCATCATTCAAAATAATATCTTCAATCGTGGTGTCGCCAGCCAGCACAGGCGAAAGCATAATACGGTTATAGTTTGGGTATTTCTCAGCACCAAAAATCGTAATCTCAAACATGTCTGGATTGGCTTTCAATATCTCTTCAATCGCACGCACACCCGCCATGCCATTACCAATCATCACTAATTTTTTCTTATCGCTCATTTCAACCTCGCGGGCAAATTCAATTTTAACACTCTAATTATGTATACCAACTCTAATAGCAAACTCTGTGCCTATATGTTTTTCCGTGTTTCAACATGAAAATTAATGCGACCACCTTGTTTGTGCCTAAAATTAAGGCTTGTGGTGCATAATAATTAACCACTGAGAAGCTGTAGCCTTTTCATTTCACAGTGAATTGTTTCATTTGTACGATGGCACTTGCCTTGCTGATAGTATGCTTAAATATACAAAAAATAATCACAATGATACGCATATTCATTCAAGATAAGCGAGGAGAAAACCAAATGGCCGCAACAGGCACTGGCGTTGATCAAAGCAAAATAAACCTATTTTCTTTCACTGGGAAAATGAAAATATTACACATGTCATGGCTGGCATTTTTTATCAGCTTCATGGTTTGGTTCAACTTCGCACCACTCTTGGCATCCATCCGAGATACTTTTGGTTTAAGCGACCAAGAAGTTAAACTTCTATTGATTTTAAATGTCGCACTCACCATCCCCGCGCGCATTATCATTGGTATGCTGGTGGATAAATACGGTCCAAAAATCACCTTCTCCGTATTACTAGCCGCATCCAGCGTATTTTGCTTCTTATTCGCCTTTGCAGAAACATATACTGAGTTAGCAACTTATCGTTTCCTACTTGGTTTTGTAGGCGCTGGTTTTGTGATTGGTATTCGCCTCGTGTCTGAATGGTTTCCTGCTAAACAAGTGGGCACTGCTGAAGGGATTTACGGCGGCTGGGGCAACTTCGGTTCAGCGGGTGCCGCCATGATTCTGCCTGCACTAGCATTATGGATTGGCGGTGATGATGGCTGGCGTTGGGCGGTAGCAACCACAGGTTTTCTTGCATTAGGTTTCTCTATTGTTTTTTATTTTTCCGTGAGCAACAACCCCAAAGGTACGACCTACTTCCGCCCGAAAAATTTGGGTGCTATGGAAGTCACCAGCAAGGGCGACTTCTTCCTTTATTGTACCATGACTTCTCCATTATACTTAGCACTTGGTACATTGGCTTGGAAAATTGGTCCAGCCAACCTTGATATTTTCTCTGCCAGTATCACGTGGAGTATCTATACCGCACTGTTTATCCTTTATGCCTACCAAGTTTCCAATATTTATAAAATTAATAAAGGGCTGTTTGCAATCAATACCCGTCCTGTGCCTGAAATTCACCGCTATAAATTCAAGCAAGTGGCAGCCTTAAACTTTTCTTACATGATTACGTTTGGTGCCGAATTAGCTGTTATTTCCATGTTACCCTTATTCTTCTTTGATACATTCAAAAATAGCGCTGATTTATCCATTGCCCAAGCAGCTTTGATTGCCTCTATCTTTGCAGGTTTAAACATCGTGATGCGCCCTATGGGTGGTTACTGGAGCGACAAATATGGGCGCAAACTGGTTTTATCTATCACTTTAGCAGGCTCAGCCTTAGGCTTTTTCTTAATGGGACAAATTACCCCTGATTGGTCGATAGCCTCAGCAGTTGGCGTGATGCTTGTCGCTTCAGTGTTTGTAAACGCAGGTAATGGCGCAGTGTTTGCGGTTGTACCTTTGGTCAAACGCCGCTTAACAGGTGGTATTGCTGGTACAACGGGTGCATTTGGTAATGTCGGCGGTGTAACATTCTTAACCATCTTATCTTTTGTTTCCTCAGGTACTTTCTTTATGGTCATATCTGCTGCCGCATTTACTATTTTCTTGGTTGTTTTGTTCTTACTCGAAGAACCCAAAGGGTTTATGTATGAAGAAAATGAAGATGGTACGATTGAGAAAATAAAACTACATTAAAACACGCAAAACAAGGGCGGTGGATGCATGTCAGATATATTACAAGTTGAAGCAGGACAATGCTCTCAGGCTGGCACCAAACCCCAAAATGAAGACTCGTGTGGCATCCATATATCCAAAGGTGCATCGTTAACCCATAAAGGTATTGTCGCCGTCACTGCAGATGGTGTTGGCTCCAGTGAAGCTGGGCGCGAAGCCAGCGAACATTGTGTCAAAAGTTTTATTGATGATTATCTTAGCACACCCATGTCTTGGAGTGTACAAACGTCTGGCAAACGCATCATCAAGTCGCTTAACTCTTGGTTATATAATCAAGGTCAGGTGCGTTATGCTTCTGAGCTTAGCCTTGCCACCACACTTGCGGTTTTGGTACTTAAATCAACCACAGCACATATCTTTCATGTGGGTGACTCCCGCGTGTACCGTATTCGCAATGGCAACATCCAATGCCTCACCAAAGACCATCGCTTAGTGATTGATAAAAACAAAACGTATTTAGCCAGAGCTATGGGCGGCGAACTTGATGTCCAACTCGATTATGCTAAACACCTTGTCGAAGTTGGTGATAGATTTGTGTTAACCACCGATGGTATCCATGAGTTTATCCATGATGAAAAAATCATGACACTCGCCTTGGCTAATGATGCAGAAGCCGCAGCACAAAACATTGTCCATGCAGCTTTGGAAGCTGGCAGCGATGATAATGTCACCGCCCAAGTGCTACATATTACCCAACTTCCCAATCAAGATGAAAATGAGTATTACAAAAAACTCACAGCCCTTCCTTTCCCTCCACCTTTAGAATCAGGGCAAGAGTTGGATGGTTACAAAATCATCAAAGAGCTTCATGCCAGCAGTACCATTCAAGTATATCTGGCAAAAGATGTTGAAAGCGGTGACACGGTAGTATTGAAAACACCGTCTGTAAATTTTGATGATGACCCTGCGTATATCGACCGCTTCTTGCATGAAGTGTGGGTAGGCAGGCGTATAAGCAGCCCGCATGTGTTTAAAGTATTGCAACTCAAACGGGAACGCAGTTGTATGTATTATGTTACCGAGTTCTTAGAAGGCAGCTCCTTGGCACAATGGATATTAGACAACCCCCAGCCTGACCTTGAAAAAGTGCGCGATATGGTAAGCCAAATCATCAAAGGTTTACGCGCATTTCACCGTAAAGAAATGGTGCATCAGGACATCAAACCTGAAAATATTATGGTCGACCAATATGACATGATTAAAATCATCGATTTTGGTAGTACCCGTGTTTCAGGTTTAGAAGAAATCTATACGCCTATTAAACAAATACACGTGGAAGGCACAGCCAACTACATCGCACCTGAATTGTTTGATGGTTATGAAGCCACCCCAAAAAGTGATATGTATTCTTTGGCGATTACCATCTATGAAATGCTCAGCAATGGTCATTTCCCTTATGGGAAACTCGAAGAAGCCAAACCGCACAAACATTATGATTATGTTTCCGTGCGCAACTACAATACAGATGTACCCATCTGGATGGACAGAGCCATTCAAAAAGCTGTGAGTAAAAACCCTGAGCGAAGATACGATTCACTTTCAGAGTTTCAGCATGATTTATCCAACCCCAACCCTGAGTTTATGAAAGCAGGTGTGCCACTGATTGAGCGCAACCCAATTGTTTTTTGGAAAGGGCTTGCTGTCATATCTATCGTGCTGAATGTCATTTTGCTTCTCGTCTTGTCCAAGTAACCTCCACACACAAAACAGTCGAAATCAAGCTTAATTTTGAATCTGCAACTATCGTTACCTGCCTCAACAAACATCAAAAGTGGGGCATAAAGCAAGGCAATAACACCCTACCCCTTGGGGAATATGGGCAATTAAGCATGCGTATCCAAGGCTGCTTAGAGCTTACTCAAAAAGCATGAAATACGCGAACGGAACACTTTTTACCACAAGTGCACTAAGAAACATGAAGAAGTGACCAGTAAATGGTCTTTTTACCATGGAAGTGAGGCTGAAAATGGCATGAAACGCTGTGTTACTCTGTGCATTTTGTGGAACAATAAGAATATTCGCATACATTGTACTTTTTGAGGAAACCCTACTTGAATGACGCTTCTAACTTATCACACTCTACCGCAGCGCTTTACTTTCTTAGTACCCTCTATTTTCTCACAAACTGAATAAAATATACACCGACAATCCTTTATAACCCAAAGAGGCTTCCCTTATCCATTTACAATTTTACCCGCCGAGTTTGCTTGGCATATAAGTTGCATATCATTCTGCATACAAAACATTGGGAGAAGGTATGCTAAGTATTTTAATTTTCGGTTTTTTATTAGGACTTCGTCACGCCTTTGAGGCAGATCATGTGGCAGCAGTGGCATCTATGGCAACACGTTCAACATCATTAGCAGAAGGTATACGCATGGGAGCAACATGGGGTATGGGTCATACATTGACCTTGTTACTGTTTGGTTCCATTGTCATATTTTCTGATTCGCTTATTCCTGAAACCATGGCATTAAGTTTAGAGTTTGTGGTCGGCATCATGCTGGTGGCGCTCGGCGTTGACGTGATTTATAAAATGCGTAAAGAGCGCATACATTTCCACGTGCATGAACATGCAGATGGCATCAAACATTTCCATGCTCACTCCCATGCAAATGAAGGTGTACATAAAGAATCAGCCCATGAACATGAGCATAAAAAAAGGTTTCCTCTGCGTGCTTTGTTCGTAGGCATGATGCATGGCATGGCAGGCTCTGCTGCTTTAATTATTCTCACCTTGCAGACTGTTGAAACACCAACGATGGGACTTGTTTATATTCTTATTTTTGGTTTTGGATCCGTGGCTGGTATGGCACTAATGGCAATGGTTATCATGATTCCTTTGCGTCATTCTGCCAAACGTTTAACCCATGTTTACGCTCGTATTCAAGCCACCATTGGCGTAGCAACACTGACACTTGGTGCTTATGTCATGTTTGAAATTGGTGTTGTGCAAGGCTTGATTGTTTAAGGAGAAGTTATGTTTGGATTAGGAACAACAGAATTAATTTTGATTTTGGTTATTGTTATGGTGCTTTTTGGCGCGAAAAAACTACCTGCATTGGGTGAAGGTCTAGCCAAAGGCATTAAAAGTTTCCGCACCAACTTATCAGATGATACGAATAAAACGGCCAACACTGAGGATAAAAAAGCCTAGCTTTTTTATCTCTCTTATGGATGCATAGTTTCCATAATGTATGAAAATAGGCTAATAGGTATCCAATGTTGCGAATGCAATCACCGCTTGACCCAAAGAAAGTCCACCATCATTCAGCGGGTAATCTCGGGGTATCAAAATATCAAAACCTTGGGCTTGAAGTCGCTGCTGTACACCTTCTAAAAGCAACTTATTTTGAAAAACACCACCACTTAATACGATTTGGTCACATTCCACTGCATGAGCAAGGTTTTTCGCTTGTTCAGAGACCACATGGATCATGGTTTGATGAAACTTAGCGGCAATATCAGCAGGCGAAACACCATCTTTTAAATCGTTCAACAGGGTTAACCACATAGGTTCCCATATGATTCGAGAAACGCCATCAACCAACACACTTTCAACTGAGTAAAGCTTAGTCGTCGGACATAGGTTTTTTTCTGCCAACACTTCCAAAGCCATGGCTGCCTGTCCTTCAAAGCTGACTTTTTCAAAGCAAATATCCAAAGCCGCTGCCACGGCATCAAACAAACGTCCCATAGATGATGCTTTGGGCGAATTGAGACCCTTGTTGCACATCACTTGGAGATTGGCGACTGGCTTTTGCCCGAGTTTTTGTATCAGTGGCAAGTCAGCGAAGTTTTGCGAAACCTCATCCCAACCTATGGCTTCAAGTTGAGCAAAAGTGTTGCGCCATGGCTCAAGCATTGCTTTCGCACCACCCAACATCGGCACAGCTTGAATACTCGCCAATCGCTCACACTGTTGGTACGAAACATGAAGAAATTCACCACCCCAAAGCTCTCCACCTTCACCCATACCCAACCCATCCAAAGCAATGCCCAACACCTCACTACCCAGCGGTAAACCATGTTCCGCCATACATGCTGCGATGTGTGCATGATGATGCTGCACTTGGATAAGCTGCAAGTCCTGTTCGGCAACCAATTGGTTACCCCATTGCGTAGAAAAATAGTTTGGATGTTTATCCACTGCCACACACTTGGGCGTAAAATTATAAAGTTGCTGGTAAAGATTGAGGTTGCCCACGTAATCATGGTGCACAGCGACATGTTCTAAATCACCCATATGCTGCGATACAATCGCTTGACCATCTTGTAACAAACAAAATGTATTTTTGAGCTCACCACCCAAAGCTAAAATGCCATCTGCAGCTGCAAAACCTTGAGGTAACAACAGCGCACCAGGCGCATAACCTCTTGCCCTGCGTAAAACCCTTGGTGAGCCTGCCATGGCTTTGGCAACCGAATCGTCCAGTCGATTCTCAATATCACGGTTATGCAACACATAACCATCCACCAACTTACTTAATCGCTGTTGTCCTTCATCATTGGCAATACACTGCGGCTCGTCACTGATATTACCCGATGTCAAAACGATGGGCATATCGAGCTTGGCTAAAATCAAATGATGTAAAGGGGTGTAAGGCAACATAAAACCTAATGTATGTTGCTGGGGTGCAACACTTGGTGCAATGCCATTGTTTTGACATTGATTCAACACTACCACAGGTGCTTCTACGCTTTGTAGCAAAGCTTCTTCTTGTGCTGATATATTCACATATTGTCGAAGCTGGTTGATATTTTTACCCATCAAGGCAAATGGTTTATCAAATCGGCGTTTGCGCTGCCTTAAGTTGTCCACAGCTTGTGTATTCCTTGCATCACATGCCAAATGAATGCCGCCAATGCCCTTAATGGCAATAATCTTACCTTGTTTTATCCAGTTTGCCGCCGTTTGCAATGCATCATCAGCCCGAACAGTTTGTCCATCAGCATCCAAAATCTGCAATTGTGGACCACAATCAGGGCAGGCATTGGGTTGAGCGTGAAAACGTCTATCTTTAACATCTTCATACTCTGCCAAACATGCAGCACACATGGTAAAGCCTGCCATGCTTGTGTTTTTTCTATCATAGGGGACTTCACGAATAATTGATAAACGTGGCACACAATGCGAACAATTGGTAAATGGATATTGGTAATGCCTATCGTTTGGGTTTTGTACATCATCCAAACATGCAGCACAGCTTGCCGCATCTGCAGCCACACCTGTTGCCGCTTGACCATCAACGCTAGCAACAATATCAAAGCTTTGCACTTCACAAGACTTATTCAAATCAGATATTAAAACATGTTGAACTTTGGCTAATGGCGGGGCTTTGCGAGCAATATCTTGCTCAAACTGCTTTAAATTTTGTACATCGCCCCAAGCATCAATGCCTACACCTTTGGCATCATTCCACACCTGCCCATAAAGTTGATAAAGCTCCGCTAAATGTACAATAAAAGGACGAAAACCAACCCCCTGAACCAACCCCCGAACACGAATATGTATGCCTTTCATTTAATGGACAGTACACACCATACAAGGGTCAAACGAACGAACAATATGCTGCACGGATACAGGTGTATCTTCACCTTCACGGATTGGTGCACCCAACAAGGCTTGTTCCAAGGCACCAAGTTTGCCGTGTGAATCTCTGGGTGCAAAATTCCATGTGGTTGGTGCAATGATTTGATAATTCAAAATCCGACCATTCTTCACCCGCAGCCAATGCCCAAGGCTACCACGTGCTGCTTCCATCATACCTGCACCTTCCGCTTCATCGGGCATGGATGTGAGGTGATAAAAAGGCGCATCGGGCTGCACTTCTTTCACCCATGTTTCCATTTCAATGACCACCAAAGCAAGCTCCAATAGTCGTGCCACAATACGATTCCTCACATTGCCGCCAGATGCTGCAACCAAACTTTGTATTAAAGGATGACCGCTGACGATTTGCCGCGCCAGAGCGCCCACTTCAACCACATCCCCACCCAAACGTGGCGCTTTACACCATGTATAACCATCTTTCATATCCGCATCGGGGATAGTAACACCCTCACGTGGATGTTTGGGTTCACTGCCATTTTTCATCCAGCTATGTGACACATCTTCCTTAATCGTTTCAGGTTTTAACGATAAAACCTCACCATCTTTCCAAACACCAGCACGAAACAATTTTTTGCCTGCTACGGGGTACACACCAAAGCTCATAAAATGATCTGTCGCCTTACCCATATCTGCCAAGTTCAAATCTTCAGCAATCGTTAAAAATGTACCAAAATCACTTTGTTTGTGCGCCTCTTGTTGCGCCCATGCTTGTAAATCTTCTGCCGAAGACAGGCTCACAATATGTTCCAAAGTATCGCCAAACAGCGTGCGTTCTAAAAAGCCTCTAAATTGATACAATATCCCCAATAAGCGCACTTTCTCAACCGAAGTGATGGCACGAGATGTTCCACCGGGTTGGATAGATAAAGTATGCGGCCATTTGCCTGCCAACATGCCCATCATGTGCATAAACTGTGCTCTTGCAGGTAGCACATCTTTAGCTGCTGTGCCT
>JAUZQX010000106.1 GCA_030950765.1 Ghiorsea sp. | reverse complement strand
TGTCATCGAATAGACCATGGCTTGCATACGTTTGATAGGTTTATCATCAAATTGTCCCAATGCTTCTTGCGGTACATTCATGCCAGGCATCATTTTCATAATACCACTGATACCACCCATATTTTGCATTTGCCCCATTTGCTCAGCAAAATCCATCAAGTCGAATTTGCCACTGCGCATTTTCTTCGCAGCCTTTTCCGCTTGTTCATGATCTACGTTGGCTTGGATTTTTTCAACCAGCCCAACAATATCACCTTGCCCAAGAATGCGACCTGCCATACGTTCAGGGTCAAATAATTCAAAAGCATCCAGCTTCTCACCCGTACCCACATAACGCACGGGCACACCCGTGCTAAAGGCAACTGATAATGCTGCACCACCACGCATATCAGCATCGGTTTTAGACATGATGCAACCTGTCAAAGGCACTGACTTATGGAATGTTTCAGCTATTTCTAGTGCTGTTTGCCCAGTCATAGCATCAAGCACAAGTAAACGTTCAGTTGTGCCTACGGCTTTTTCCACTGCTTTAATTTCAGACATCAACGCGTCATCAACAACTTGACGACCTGCCGTATCCAAAATCAGAATATGATGCCCACCAAGGCGTGCTTGTTTGAGGGCAGAGGCAGCCATTTTTTCAGGACTATTGCCTTCACCATGTAAGTAGGGGACATCAACTTGATTGGCTAAGATTTGTAATTGTTCGCGCGCAGCAGGACGGGTAGCATCCACGGATGTAACCGACACTTTTTTGCCTTGTGCCGTGAGTAGTTTAGCGAGTTTACCTGCGGTGGTGGTTTTACCCGCACCTTGTAAGCCGCATAACATGATGACTGATGGGATTTTAGAGGTGTCCAAATCACGGCGCTGTCCACCAAGCACGATGGTAAGTTCATCATTAAGGATTTTGATAATGACTTGCCCAGGTTGTAGGCTTTTGGCGACATCAGCACCCAATGCGCGCTCACGCACCGCATCCAATAAATGCCTAACTACGGGAAGTGCAACATCAGCTTCGAGTAATGCCATGCGCATTTCGCGTAGGGTGGCATCCAAATCGGCTTGGGTAATACGCACTGAACCGCGTAGTTTATTGGCGATTGTACCTAATTTACTGGTTAATGAATCAAACATGATAAAACTCTCTTGTCTTTAAGCTATAAAAGTGAAAAAACCAAGCATAGCGGTTGCCTTGTCAAACTTCCAATCTAAGATGCAGCCATGTCATCATCTGTGCCCATTGATAAGGCTTATGCGCATTGCCAAAGCATTGCCAACGACCATTATGAAAACTTTCCCACAGCATCATTGCTGCTGAAAAAAGAATTGCGTCCTGCGGTGGCAGTGATTTATGCCTTTGCTCGCGCTGCGGATGATTTTGCTGATGAAGGTGACTTTACCAAAGAAGAACGTTTACAGAAATTGGATGATTGGGAATATCAACTGGATTTATGTTTAGAAAACAAATCAGATAACCTTGTGTTTATTGCTTTGGCTGATGTGATGCACAAGTTTAGTTTGGATGCACAGTTGCTTCGAGATTTGCTCACTGCATTTCGTATGGATGTAAACTTTCAAGGTTTTGAGAGCTTGGGTGAACTGATGTTTTATGGCAAACATTCTGCCGACCCTGTGGGTCGATTGATGCTTGCCCTACATGGTATTAATGATGTTAAAGCACTCCAAGCATCCGATGCGATTTGTACGGCACTGCAACTGACTAATTTCTGGCAAGATTTTAAGCTGGATATACCCAAAGGGCGCTGTTATCTCGCTGATGAATGGTTGGGTAAACTCGGTGTCTCACGAGATGATGTGTTGTCAGGTCAAACCAATATTCAAACTTTACAACCTGCAATTGATACAGCGATTGCTGAAACGCAAAGATTATTCAACCATGGTTACACGCTTTTGCCTTATCTTCCCTTTCGTTTACGCCTGCAAATTGCAGCAACATTGGCAGGTGGCACGTCGATTTTACATGCCACCCAAGCACTGAACAATCCGTTGGAAGAGCGCCCCACATTGGGTAAGCTTGATTGGCTTAAAATCAGCATTAAGATTGTTTCAATGGCGTTGCGCCCAACCTATTATGCCAAACGAGGAAACATATGAACCCTGAAAAATATTGTGAAGATAAAACCCGAGGCGCTGGCTCATCCTTTTTTTATGCCTTTTTGTTTTTATCCCCTGAAAAACGCCGCGCCATGATGGCATTGTATGCCTTTTGTCGCGAAGTGGATGATATTGCTGATGAAATCAAAGAAAAAGAAGTGGCTATTCGTAAACTTGTGTTTTGGCAGGAAGAAGTGGACAGGGTGTTTGAAGGGGTAGCGAGACACCCTGTAGGTATTGAACTGATGTGGACGCTTGAACATTACCCCATAGAGAAAATCATGCTCAGCGAAATGATTGAAGGCATGTTGATGGATGTGTCGGGTAAACCCATAGTCACCGATGAAGATTTAGACCTGTATTGTTATCGGGTAGCTGGCGTGGTCGGTTTGATGTCGATTGCGGTGTTTGGTTTTACGCAAGAAGCGTCTAAAGATTTTGCTTTAAAAATGGGTAATGCTTTGCAACTGACCAATATCCTGCGTGATGTGTATGAAGATACCAAGATTGAACGTATTTATTTACCACAACAAATACGTGCCAAGTTTAAAGTGACCGACCATGATATTCGTCAAGGTTTCGGAGACAATGCGCAAACCAATGCTAACCTTAAAGCGCTATTGCAACATTATTTCGATAAGGCAGAACAATCTTATGCGGATGCATTGGCAGCACTACCAACAGCGGATAGAAAAAGTTTAACGCCATCACTGATGATGGGCGCAATTTATTATGCACATTTGGCAAAACTGCAAAAAGTAGAGTTTGATGTGTGGAAACAACCCGCGCGATTAACGCCTTTGAAAAAAATATGGGTGGCATGGAAAGCATACCGCTATGAGAAAAAAGCAAGCAAGAAAGCTTTGCCACTGCGGTTGAATTTTTAATGGTGCAGTACAATGGCTAAGCGCATTGCTGTTGTTGGCGGCGGCATCGCGGGTTTAACGGCTGCACTGCGTTTGGCAGAGCAAGGTTATGCCGTCGACCTGTTTGAAGCTGCACCTGCACTGGGTGGGCGTACCAAGTCATTTTATGATGAAGAAGTGGGTGAGTGGGTGGATAATGGTCCGCATGCCATGGTGGGTGCATACCATGCTACATTGAAGTTGCTTGGGGATGTAGGCGCATTGCAGCATGTGAACTGGCAATCATCACTCACGTTACCGCTTTGGGATATGCAGCGTGGTTTCTTCGATTTAAAATCGGCATCTTGGTTGCCTGTGAATGTTGCATTGATTTGGGCTGTGTACCGTCTGCCTGGTCATGATTTCTCCAGTGTGAAAGCTATGTTGCGTTTGGCGATGACCATGATGAATCGGGATGAGACACAAACTGTGAAACAGTGGATGGATGAAATTCAAGCACCTATACGACTGATTGAGGATATGTTGGAGGTATTGTGTTTAGGGGTGATGAATGAACCCATGCAAACTGCCAATGCCAAAACTTTTGCCAGAGTATTAGCAACTTCATTTTCTTCACACAAAAACGCCAAAATGGGCTGGTTCAATCAACCTTTATCACAAGCCTTGATTGCACCTGTTGCCGACAAATTACGTGATTTGGGTGTAAATATGGCGTTGCGGCATACAGTACGCAGCCTTGATGCTTTAAACCACGATGCCGTGGTGTTAGCACTGCCTGCTTTCGCCAGAAACCGTTTGCTGGGTATCAAGGAAGAAGTAGAAACACAAGCTATTACCAATATTCATTTGTGGTTTGAAGAAGACTTAAACTTGCCCAATATGATGCAAGGTATGTTGGGCACTTATGGGCAATGGCTGTTTGATGTATCAAAGATGATGCAAGCAACCACGGGGCTTCATCATGTATGTATAATTATCAGCGCTGATGAAATCCAGCTTTCTCAGGACGCACTGGTCAACACCATTCTTCATGAAATAGAAGTCATGTTGGATAGGTCACTTCCAGAGCCAAAGAAAGTACGATTTATTCGTGAAAAAAGAGCAACAGTACTGGTCAAAAATCATGGTAAACTTGATTTGCCCGCGTATGTCTTTGATGCTGGCGAAGCACCTGTTCCAGGCGAACTGCCTGCCACCATTGAGCTTGCGGTGATTTCTGGTGAAAAAGCTGCTCTTCGGGTTCTAAGTTGGGACAAAAAACACAAAAATTAATGCTTGACATGGTAACTTATTCACTTTTTTGAGTATGTGTCATATCTTTATCACAATTAGGCAGGCTTGTTTGTTTAATAGTATAACATTGCATACCTAAGGTGCTGTTTATAAAGGAAATAATAAACATGCCTAAAAAATAGACAGTATACCCATAGACCTTAAGTATTTAATATTATGCAGGTTGCATGCAGTGTTATCCACAAAGTTATCCACAGGTTTCGTGGACAACTTTTAAAGTGGTGTTAAAAAAGCTTAATCTATAAGGATTTCAGGCTAAATAGAGGGTGAAATGATGCAAAAAAGTACCAATACAGATTCACTAAGCGTGGCGAAAAGAGATGCTTTTTCTGTGGTGAAAGCTTCGGGTGAAAATATCTTGAAATACTTGCAAGGACAGCTTACGCAAGATGTATCAAAACTGTCCGATAAACAGGCGATATATAGCGTTATTTTAAATCCGCAGGGTAAGGCTATTTCAGACCTTTATCTTTTGTTGACCCAAAAAAAAGAGGGTTGGGCAGAGGTGATGTTTTTATGCCCAAGTGAATTTGCATTAAATTTGGTGGAGCGATTACGCATGTTTGCCATGGGTTATGATTTACGTATTGGTAAAGTCCCCTCTTGGCAGGTTGTCTCGGTACAGGGTGAAGAAGTGGATGATGTTTTACGAGCACACCATTTGCCCGTGCCCAGCCATGCTTCTTTGGCAGCTGCTGAGCAGGGTGGGGTATGTGCCTTGCGTATGAAGGAATCTAAGCATGATGGTGTTTGGCTTATAGGTGCTGATTTACCTTTGTCGTGTAACACGGATGAAAGTGAGGCGGAACGTGGGCGTATTTTGCAAGGAACACCGTTTTTGGGCGTAGATTGGGATATAAAGTTGCATCCACTCAATGCGAATCTGATAGAGCGTAATGGGGTAGATTTTGATAAAGGTTGTTATGTGGGACAAGAGGTGACCAGCCGTATGCAGTGGCGCGGTGGTATCAAAAAGAAATTGTATCGAGTACAACTGGAAGAAGCTGTGAGCATGCCTTGTGCGGTGTATACAACTGTGAAGGTTGGTGAAATTACCAGCCTTGTTATGGATGATAGTGGTCAATATATTGGCATCGCTTTATTACCTATTGAAGTGGTTGAGTCTAAAAAATCATTGGCAACAAGTGAGGGTGATTCTATTGTAATACTGGGTGTTTGCGGTGAATGAAGCGAATTAGAGGCTTGCAGGGTCTGGGTGAAAAGTCAGAAGAAACCCTTAGCTAAAGTTGGTGTGTTTTCTACTGCTGGTTTGAAGCAGGTAGGTCAGTGTAAACTTTTGTAGCCTTAAAACATAAACCTAGGGCAACTCTGAACAAGTCCCATTAAAAGTGTTATAGTTCTTTTATCTCATTGAGGGGAGTTAACCATGAGCCAACTGAGTTTTTCGGAAGCAGAGTATTTGAACAAAAAGCATGTAACACGGCGCGAACAATTTCTT
>JAUZQX010000105.1 GCA_030950765.1 Ghiorsea sp. | reverse complement strand
TTAGGCAATAGAGACATAGTTCCCAAAAGCACTCTTGTTGAACCTCTTGCAAAACTCTGGGTGGATGAGAGGCAATGCATACACCATGACAATAGGCATCAGCTTC
This sequence comes from Ghiorsea sp., assembly GCA_030950765.1. Classification (GTDB taxonomy): domain Bacteria; phylum Pseudomonadota; class Zetaproteobacteria; order Mariprofundales; family Mariprofundaceae; genus Ghiorsea. The sequence continues at coordinate 11,592 of JAUZQX010000105.1, read as the reverse complement.
CCCAAGGCTTATGCATTCCCACGCTAGAGCATGGGAACGAGCGAACATTCTATGTTATGACTTTTTGAGTTTCATTTACATCATAAAAGTATAGACAAGTAACGCTTTAAACCTAAAGTTAGCCACACTGGTAGGTTGACTACTGGTCTAGCGAGTAGTTTTTCGCTGGTGGCTAAAGGCATTTGGGGTGCTTTGGGCAGGAAGTTCTTTATAAATTGGGTGTTTGCTTTCGTCTGCTCATCTTGTTTCGAGAAAAACGGCGGAACCAAAAAGAAAAATAAGGCTTTTTTGCCATATTTTTTCTTGTTTTTTGGTTTTGGGGCTAAAACCAATAGCCATAAACCGAATACGGCTTATAAGTTTTTGAAAACAAAAGGGAAAAATGGGTTCTTCCCCAAATGCCTTTGACCTGTTAGAAGGTTTTGAAACATCCTGGAGTTCCGTTCGGGTTTCCTTTTTCTTTTGTTCCCCAAATGCCTTTGACCTGTTAGAAGGTTTTGAAACCGAGCTGCTGTTTCACCAATCTCCCAATCTTTGTAAGTTGCCCCAAATGCCTTTGACCTGTTAGAAGGTTTTGGAGAAATCGGGGACAGTATACTTTTTTAACTGCCTATCATGCTTGTAAGTAACAGTGCTACTTCTCAACCACACCAGCGGAACAAGCCTTTGACAAAAGAACGTAATAGCGTACGTTTTGCAAAGAGGTCATAAATCATGTCTATTCTCACTGTTACTGATGCAAGAACAAACCTATACAAATTGATTGATGAAGCTTCTGAAACCCACCAGCCCATTACCATCACGGGCAAACGGGGCAACGCTGTGTTGCTCGCAGAAGAAGATTGGAATGCAATCACTGAAACACTGCATTTATTATCTGTACCCAATATGCGGGAATCTATTCGCCAAGGATTAAAGCAACCTATTAAGGAATGTGATACCGAGTTGGATTGGTGACTTAGGGTGACTTGGCAACTTGTTTACACCAAACAAGCCCAAAAAGATGCAAAAAAACTGGCTTCATCGGGTTTAAAAAACAAAGCATTGTCGCTTTTAGCTATTTTGGAACAAGCCCCTTACCAAAACCCGCCACCGTTTGAGGAATTGATTGGTGATTTGGTAGGCGCATATTCACGGCGCATCAATATTCAGCATCGGCTTGTTTACCAAGTTTACAACGATGAAAAAACAGTAAAAATCATTCGCTTATGGACGCATTACGCATAAAGCCAAACGAATGAGCAGTTATATCATTGAAACCCTTGCAACTGCTTATCATGCCAACGGCTTAATAGAAGCAAACCAACAGCCGCACCAAATAATGCAAAACCCATATCTGATTGGGTGTCCCAGATGTAACCTTGTGTGCCTAAAAAGGCTTCTGCGCCTTCGCCTGTGCTGATTGCTACCCACCACTCGATGAGTTCATAAAACGCGCTGAATGCCAAACAAAAGCAGACAATAAAGAAGTTTCGCCATGCAGGTTTAGGGATGATGTTTTTACGAATCACAATCTCTCTTGCCACCATCACAGGCACAAAACCCTGAGTGAAATGCCCGACTTTATCGTAGTTGTTGCGCTGCCAACCCATCACCTCGGCAAGCCAATCAAACAGCGGCACTTCGGCATATGTATAATGCCCGCCCACCATAAGAATGATGCAATGCAACAGGATAAGCGTGTAGAGCAAGGGCGTGAGTGGAAAGGTTTTGTATGTCCATGCCATGACCGCTAAGCCAATCAAAGCAGGAAAGACCTCTAAAAACCAAGTAAAATAGTCTTTCGGATTCACCGCAGACCAAATCAACACAGTAAAAAAGACAGCTAACCATAAGTTTCTCATCATATCCCCTACTCTCGTCATTCCCGCCTTCGCGGGAATCCATATAACACCTTAAATGACAGCGCAGTCCAAACATACCGTAATCACATCTCAATAAAAGCACAATGGATCCCCACCTACGCGGGAATGACGGTAAAACAACAGGTGAAATCATTCTATTTCACGTTTATGCTCTGCCCATGCCTTCATCATCAAACAAGCAAACACCCGAAAAGCCAACGTCTCGACATCCATCAAATTGCGACTACCTGATTATTGGTAGTGGTGCAGCGGGATTAATGGCAGCCCACCGCTTGGCAGAGCATGGCAGCGTTGTGTTGGTGAATAAATCAGACTTTCCTGATTCCAACACCTTTCAAGCCCAAGGTGGCATTGCGGGATTTATTGCCAAAGAAGATACTATAGACAGCCATGTTGAAGATACTATCAAGGCAGGCGCTGGGCTTTGCCATACTGATGTGGTGCGCGAAGTGGTGCAACGCGGACATGATATGGTGGAAGAATTATTAAATCTTGGCACACCTTTTGACACTGAAAATGGCAAACTTCATCTTACCCGCGAAGGCGGACATTCCCACCGCCGCATTGCCCATGTACAAGACTCCACAGGCAAAGCCATTGGCGAAACCTTGCTCAAATACGTACAGAAAAACCCCAACATCACTTGCTTGCAGCGGCATATGGTGATCGATTTGATTACCACCTACAAGCTGGGCGTTTTCAATCAGAAAAACCAATGTTTGGGGGCATATATTCTACCTGAGCAAGGCGAAGTGTTTAGCATTGCTGCCAAACATGTTGTGTTGGCAACGGGGGGGACAGGCAAAGTGTATATGTACACCTCCAACCCCCATGCCTCTACGGGTGATGGCATTGCCATGGCTTGGCGCGCGGGGTGTTCTGTGATGAACTTGGAATTTATGCAATTTCACCCAACATGTTTATACAACCCTAGCGGCTCAACCATGTTACTCACCGAAGCATTAAGGGGCGAAGGTGCACATTTAATTAATAAAGATGGACGGCGTTTTGCTTTTGATGATGATGAACGCGGCGAACTTGCGCCACGTGATATTGTGGCACGATCCATTGACCGCGAAATCAAGAAAACAGGCGAAGATTGTATGTATTTGGATGTTACCCACTTGGGCGCAGACAAAATCAATGCCCAATTCCCCAATATTCAGCGCAGATTACTCAAAATGGGTATGGACATGAGCAAACAACCCATTCCTGTGGTACCTGCTGCCCATTATATGTGTGGTGGTGTGCAAACCGATGTGAGTGGCGTAACAAATGTATCAAGCTTATCGGTGATTGGTGAAGCAGCCTGTACGGGGCTACACGGAGCCAACCGACTTGCCAGCAATTCACTGCTTGAATGTTTGGTGATGGCAGATCAATGTGCCGAACGCATTGTTAAAGAGCACCGTGTTCGCACTGCTGTGGTGATTCCTGCATGGGATAGCAGCGGTGTGGTGCCTGAGCAAGAACGCGTACAAATCAAACAAAACTGGGATGAAATTCGCGCCATTATGTCCAACTATGTAGGTATTGTGCGTACATCCGAGCGTTTGCGCCGTGCGAGACGACGGTTGCTTTTAATCCATGAAGAAATCGCTGAATACTATTGGCAACATCCACTAAGCCGTAGTCTGCTGGAGTTAAGAAACCTTGCCTTACTTGCCGATTTAATGATTCGCAGCGCGCAACAACGTCATGAATCACGCGGTCTGCATTATTCTACAGACTACCCAAACCTAGCCAAAGAGGCTAAAGATACGATTTTACATTCCCAAGGTGACCATTCATGAGTGAACATAACCAAACCCTAGTCAGCTACGGCAAAGCGAGCTTAGCACAACTGCACCAAGAGGTAGAAGCCGCCTTCAAAACTGGGAAAAGCGGTGCAGACTTGATGAAAATGATGTGTGATGGCGTGGATAAGATGCTGGTTCACATTTGGCAAGAAGCTGCCCCTGAGTCCTCACAGCACATCGCATTTGTAGCTGTGGGTGGTTATGGCAGAGCAGAGCTTGCGCCGCAATCGGACTGGGATATTTGGTTTATCATGCCTGATGAAATCAGCAAAAACATGACCGATGATATTGAAAAATTCATGTATGTGATGTGGGATATGAGCGCCAAAATTGGTCATGCTGTGCGCACTGTCAAAGAAACCATTATGCACATCAAAGAAGATTGGAATTCGGCAACTACAGCCCAAGAAATGCGTATTTTATACGGAAACAAGTCACTTTTCGATAATTTAGAGCAAGAAACCGCCATTTTCTTCAAGAAACAGCGTAAAAAGTTTGTCGAAGCTAAACTGCACGAATTAGAAGCAAGACATAACCGCACAGGTGATTCGGCATTTATGATGGAGCCTGACATCAAAGAATGTAAAGGCGGCTTGCGTGATGTACAGTCTGTGTTTTGGATTGCCAAAGCATGGTTTGAAGCAAACACCCTTGATGCACTGGTATCAAATGGTCATATCTCACAACGCGAAATGCACGACCTATTGATGGCGCAAGACTTCTTATGGCGCTGTCGTGTCGGGCTACACCTACAAACCAAACGCCCCAACGATAGGTTATCTTTTGAGCAGCAAGTTGTGCTTGCTGAAAGCATGGGTTATCAACCTATTGAACATCTACCCGCTGTGGATGGTTTGATGAAAGATTATTTCAGTCAAGCTGGGCGTATTGCTCGTGTAGCCACCCTTATCCTTCAAGATATTGATGAACATATGCATGAGTCTTTCTTTGCAATCACGCGAAATATTGATGATGACTTCACACTCACCGGCAATAAAGTTGGTATCCGTCATGACCGTGTATTTAAAGATAACCCTCTTAATCTCTTGCGTATTTTTAATGTAGGTCAAGAAGATCATCGCCATCTAAGCAATGCTGCATTGCGTCAAATTCGCGAAGATGAACGACATTTGATGAATGATGAATTCCGCGCCAATCCCGAAGCGCATAAATTATTCATGCGTATTTTAAAACACCCTCGCAATGTGGCATGGGCACTCAAAGAAATGAAAGACACAGGTGTTTTGGGTGGTTTTGTACCTGCTTTTTATAAAGTCGTTGGTTTGGGGCAATTCAACCAATACCACGCTTATACCGTGGATGAACACACGCTTCATGCTATTGGTGAAGCACGCAATATGATACATGGCGACCGCAAACTTCGCCTGCCCCTTGCCCAAGAGGTATTTCATCGACTCAAACGCCCTGAACTGCTCTATCTTGCTCTACTTTTCCATGATATTGCCAAAGGTATGGCGGGGGATCATTCTGAGAATGGCGAAGTATTAGCCCAAGAATTTTGTACATCTATTGGTTTAACCGAGGATGCAAGCAACCTCGTAACATGGTTGGTGCGAAAACATTTAACCATGGCAGTCACCTCACAACGCTTTGACTTATCCGACCCCGAAGTGATTCAAACCTTCGCTGACAAAGTGGGAAGCATGGAGCGCTTGAACTGCTTACTCTGCCTCACCGTTGCCGATATTGCTGCGGTTGGCCCCAATGTTTGGAACGATTGGAAAGGCTCGTTATTAAGCCAGCTTTATCATGCCACGCGCCATGCTTTGCTGGGTGAAATGGTCAACCCAGAGGTACTTGAAGAGCAACAACAAGCGCGCATTCGCAGTACACTCAAATTATCTGCACAGCCCAACAGTATTGAACCTGTGTTAAAACAACTTCCCAACCGATTTATTGCCCATTTCCCACCTTATCAGCTTGTACCCATCTCAGAATTGTTGGCTGATTCTGGTTTCATGGATAACCAAGTTGATTTTGCCGTGGGTCACTTCATTGACCATGAGCGTTGCGATACCATGATGGTGATTGCCGCCAAAGAGCGACCTGCCTTGTTTGTCAAACTCGCATCCGTAATTGCTGCGGGGCAAATCAATGTGGTGGCAGCCCACGCATTTTCATTGGGTGATGATAAAATTCTTGATGTATTTCATATCCAAAATAGAGAAAAACAGCCTTTGGTTGAACCCCAAGATTTGGACAGACTGCAAAACCGCATCACAACCATGTTGCAAGATGATACACCGCTTGAAGAACCCAAAACACCAATCATTCGCAGCAATGTATTGATGCAACGTGTTCCTGTGCGTGTGCGCGCTTTGCCACTTGCATCGTTTAGCCAAACAGCGATTGAAGTCACCGCAGCAGATAGAGCAGGTTTATTGGCTGCACTCACCTATGAAATTACCCGCGCAGGTTTTATCACCAATGGTGCGTTTATTTCTAGTTTTGGTGAGCGTATCGTTGATGTATTCTTCATTCAAGATGATGGCAAGCAATTATCCGCTGAACAAATCAAGGTTTTGAGCAAAAAACTCAAAGAAGTCGCAGTCCTAGAGGAGGATGACAAAACTAAAGACGAATAATATCTTCGATATGCTCAATTTTGGCTGGTAAAAATTTGATGGTGGAAGGTGTGACAATCATCAAATCAAAACGGCATTGGTAATGACTGTATTTGGGGTGTTGCCCCAACCATGTTTGTGCGGCAGACACCATACGCTGCTGTTTATCCTGATGCATGGCTTCTAGGCTGGATATTCTATTTTGATGCCCTTTGACCTCAACAAACACCAATATATCAGTCAAAGAAGCCACAATATCCAGCTCACCACGCCCGAGTCTTCGATTTCTGTCCAAAATCACATAACCTTTTTTACTTAAAAACTTGGTCGCCGCATCTTCAGCAACTTTACCTTTAACCGTACTCACTTTTCTTCGGCTTTGGGATGAATAAAAGCATACACCCGTGATCGTGATATATCCAAATCAAGTGCCACTTGTTTTGCCGATGCCGATGCCGATAAACCACGCGCCAAAGCAGCATCCAGAGCTTGCTGAACCATGGCATCACTCGCTTCAACCTGTTCTCCCGCACCAATCATCACCACCATTTCACCACGCCCACTATGTTCTTCAAAATGGGCAACCACTTCATCAATTGTGCCATGGATAAACTCTTCATACATTTTGGTAAGCTCCCGCCCTACAACACAAGGTCTATCCCCCATACCATCCAAGCTTTGCAGCGCCTGAAGTGTTTTAAGAATGCGTTTGGGTGATTCCAAAAAGACTTGTGTATCCTTGGCTTGCTGTATTCGCTTTAAAAATGCCAAACGTGTTTTGCCTTTGCGCGGTAAAAAACCGAGATATGTGAATATATCCGTGGGTAAACCTGATGCTGCCAGTGCTGCGACAGGGCTTGATGCACCAGGAATGGTGACTACATCAAAACCTTTTTCACGCAATAAATGAACAACATGATAACCAGGGTCGTTAATCAAAGGTGTGCCTGCATCGGAAATCAATGCCACATTTTGACCATCTTCCAATAAACCTAAGATCTGCTTGGCTGCTTTGTTTTCGTTGTGGTCATGACACGGCATGAGTTTTGTATCAATGGTATAAAAGTCTAATAATTTACGGCTGGTGCGTGTATCTTCGCAAGCAATGACATCAACATCTTTCAAGGTTTGTACAGCTCGAAAAGTCATATCTTGTAGGTTGCCAATCGGGGTGGCAACAATGAAAAGTTTACCACTCTGTTGTTTATGTTTAGTTTGCGTATCCATGTTGAAGTTAGCTTATCCGTTTACCTTAATTACAGCAATCTTATTAAGCGCAACCATGCTGGTAAGCTGCGGCGGTGGCAAGAAACCAACCATACACCTTGACCAGCAAGCCATAGAAAAACAAGCACAACAAGATGCTCAACAAGCGAAAATTGATGAAACACAAGTCATGATTGACCAACTTGTTGAACAGTCGCGTTTAGAAAACCCTGAAACTTATGCCTTGGATGTTTTATATATGCTCAGCCAAGACCCAAGCATACCCGAATTTAGCCAAGGGCAAGCTGCGTTAGCCTATGCTGCTCTCCTGTTTGAGTTCGAACGTGCAGATGCATTTACAACCAGTGAATCCATCTTGCAGCAATGGTCTTATCACCCAAATGCTGTAAAGCTACATCTACTATTAGCACAACAATGGGATATACTGGGCAACCATGAAGCAACCATAGATGAACTTATTGCAGGTTTGAACCAGCCTAGCATCGACCCATATACCTTACATGACATCATCGAACTTGCCCAACCAATTTTAAGTAATGTATCAGAAGAATCCAGTATTCAATGGTTACTGGCTGTATCCTTGCATGATATAGAACACAAGAAAATTTGGCTGCAACAAGCCGCAAGGTATGCATCGTTATCACGTGTATTACAAATTCGACGTTCTGACCACCCTATTCAAGCCGAACAGGCAGACTTTTATCGTTATGTCGCACGAGAACGTTTAATGGTTGGGGATTACCATGCCGTACGCGTCCTTGCTAAAATTCTCGAAGTAGACCTGCCTGATAGTGAGGCTGCTGCTATTGTTAAACATTGGGCTGAAAACGAAGGTGAAGTTGCCGTTGTTGGCGTGATGTTACCCCTTACTGGTAAATATGCTGGCTATGGTCAACAAGCATTACAAGGCATTCGCTTAGCCATGAGTAAATCAGAGTTCGAAGATAATATCATTTTACGTATCCAAGATACAGCAGGTGAATCAGATAAAGTGATCAGTGCTTACTACCATCTTTTAGCCCAAGGTGCACAATGGATTATAGGCCCTCTACTCAGTCAGAACACCAGCACCATAACCCCCTATCTTATCAATAATATCCCTGTTATTTCTCTATCTAGCCAAGTGCAACTGGCAAGTGAATCCCCTGCGCTTTTTATACATAGTTTAGCCAAAACAGTACAAGCAGACTTCATGGCACATTATACTTTGAAACAAGACAAACAGCGCATGGTTGTAATCTATGATGACAATAACAGCAGCACACAAGAAGCTGCCGCATTTTCCCAAACCTTCATAGACAGTGGTGGAGAAATTATTGATATGCTTGCCTTGGAAGAAGGCATCCATGACTACCGACCTACTTTTGTTGCCATGCGTGAACGAACCGATGATGAAGAACTGCTTGCAAGCCTTGAAGAAGACCTTTATTTACTCAGCCCAAGCCTTGAAGTGGACATCAAAATGCCGCTCAATATGGATGCTATTTATATTGCGGCTTCAGGTAAAAAAATAGCTGTGCTTGCTGGACAAATGGCATACTCAGGTATCACACGTATTCCTTTATACGGCAGCCATCGCTGGGATGATGGGCATTTACTGGATGATAAAGGACGTTATTTAAGCGGTGCTGAGTTTGCAACACCCTTTACCAGCCTACCACAACCCAATCAGGCTATCTTGGATGTACAAAATCAATACCGTAGCATTTGGGCCGATAACCAACACATTTCCCCCCTTTTTGCTTTGGCTTACGACACAGCCATGAATATTGCTGTCTTGGGCACCCGTTTGGGGCTAAAAGGTGAAGAAGCCATTCATGAACTTCGTATGTCGCAAGAATTTCCTGCTATCAGTGGCAATTATTACTTTGATGCCAATGGTATTAGCCAAAAAACATTTGCTATTCAACGTGTGCATAGAGGCAAACTCAAAACCATTCAAATCACGAAGTAGGCAACCCTTCTTTTAAAGCAGCAAACATCGCTTGTTCAACTTCATAAGGGTTTCCTCGACAAGCATCTTTGGTTTGATTGCGAAACCAAGTACCTTGTCGTTTGGCATAACGCCTTGTGGCTGTAATACCCTTATCCATCGCTTCATCCAAACTGTAATCACCTTGCAAGTGATCAAGAAGCTGACGATAACCTACTGCTCGCATCACGGGGTGTGTATCGGGCAAGGCTAACGACTGCAACCACTCGGTTTCCTCTAACCAACCCATATCCATCATTTGTTCAAAACGTTTGGCAATACGTGTTCTTAGTTCCTCTCGCGGACGTTCTAATACAAACACAGGACAATCAAGGCGCTCTTTGGCTTTTTGTTGGGATACAACCTGCTTTTCGTGCCACACAGACAACGGTATACCTGTGCTTTTAAACACCGACAAACCGCGAATAATACGCTGGCTATCTTGCACCTCCAAACGCAATGCAAGTGCAGCATCCACACCTTGTAATTGCTGATGTAAATAAGGTGTGCCTTTGTCTGCCTGCATACGTTCGAAATACTCCCGCACACCTTCTTTTTCAGCAGGCACATCAGCAAAACCTTGCAATAAGGCTTTGAGATACATGCCAGTTCCACCCACAATGATGGGAACTTTTCCTTGCCTATTTTCTTGTTCGATTACTTTAAGTGCTGCATCTGCCCAAACTTGTGCATTCCATATATGCGATACATCCGTGCAATTTATCAATGTATGTCGCACTTGGCTTTGTTCATCTTGTGATGGTTTGGATGTGCCAATATCTAAACCTTGATACACTTGCATGGAATCACACGAAATAAGACAGGCATCATCATGTTTTGCCAGCGCCAATGCCAACGCTGATTTCCCCGTGCCTGTGGCTCCCATCAAGGCAACTGCCTTGAGTGGTGCTTGGCTAGTAGACATCAAATTAATCTCTAAAGTTGGTGAAACTTAAAGGTCTATCTGCATCCATTTGACGAACCAAAGCCATGGCTGCTTGCAACTCATCCCGCTTTTTGCCCGTCACTCGCACTTGTTCACCTTGAATAGCCGCTTGTACTTTCATTTTCTCTTGTTTAATTAATTTGACAATTTTCTTGGCTAGTTCTTTATCTACACCTTGTTTAATGGTGAGCACTTGGCGCTTGGTATCACCTGATGCATTCTCAGGCTCACCATATTCCAGTGATTTTGCATCCAGCTTACGCCTAACCATTTTAGCGCGTAGTATTTCACATACTGTATTCAAATTATTTACATCATCACCCGTGAGTTTGATCACACCATCAGCTAGCTCTATGTTCGCTTTACTATGCTTAAAATCATAACGTGTGGTAATTTCTTTTTTTACTTGATTGACCGCATTGTCCATTTCCTGCATATCAATTTCACATACAACATCAAAACTTGGCATTCTATATCCTTATCTCTTTAAAATTGGGAGTCACGTCCCATTCGCATCACAAAATCTTCTTGTTTAACAGCATTTGCCAATGCTTCTTCATATTCTATCAAGCTTTTATGAACCAATTGCTCCAAATGCTGGTCAAACGATTGGCTACCATAAATCGTTGTACCTTCTTCCATCGCTTTGGGAATATCTGAAAAACGATTTTCAAGAATAAAGTGACGAACAACAGAATTGCAAATCAATATTTCTAGTACTGGCGTACGTCCTTTCCCATCGGGTGTAGGTAATAATTTCTGCACAATAATAGCTTTTAAATTATGTCCAACTCTCTCGCGAATCGCATCTTGTTCATCCAAACCAAAAGCCGACATCAAACGCTGAATCGTGCCCACGGCTGTGGTTGCATGCACAGTTGCCATCACCAAATGCCCTGTTTCTGAAGCTTGCAACGCCAGCTGAATCACTTCTCTATCACGTGCTTCACCAGCAACAATTACATCAGGTGCCTCACGTAAAGCATCGGACAAACCTTCTGCATAAGTTGATACATCTTGACCAAGCTCACGCTGGCAAACAGTCCCTTTTTCCTCTGTGCTATAACGAAACTCCATAGGGTCTTCAATGGTTATCACATGCACAGGTCGGTGGGTAATAATATGCTGCAACATGGTTGCCATGGTCGTGCTTTTACCCGATCCTGTTGCCCCCGCAATGATCACCAAACCATTGCGG
>JAUZQX010000104.1 GCA_030950765.1 Ghiorsea sp. | reverse complement strand
GGTGGAACAGGTCGCAAGAAAGTGAAGAAAAACTTAAAGGTTAAAATCCCTGCTGGTGTGTATGATGGTGCTCAGGTTCGTGTAAGTGGTGAAGGTGAGGCGGGTACGCAAGGCGGCTCACCAGGTGATTTGTTTATTGTGGTTCGTATCAAAGAACATGCAATGTTTGAGCGTGATGGTGCAGACCTTCATTGTGAAATGCCGATTACTTTCCCGCAAGCAACCTTGGGTGCAGAAGTTGATGCGCCAACATTGGATGGCAAAGTGAAAATCCGAATTCCAGCAGGCACGGAGAGTGGTCGTGTGTTCCGCTTGCGTGGGCATGGGGTAAAAGATGTTCGCGTGCATCAGAAAGGTGATTTGTTTGTGCGCGTACAGATTGCTGTGCCTAAAAAGCTGACAGCAAAACAAGAAGAGTTGCTCAAAGCTTTTGCCAAAGAAACCGGTGACGAAGTGTATCCCGAACGTTCTTCATTTTTGGGTAAAGCAAAGAAGTTATGGGATGACTTGGCAGGTGAAAACTAAGTAAAGGGAGTGTGGTTATGCGCGTAATAATTTCAGGTGCATCGGGACGTATGGGAACCATGTTAGTGCGCGCTGTAGCACAGGCAAAAGATACAACCTTGGTTGGTGCGACAGAGCGTCTGGGCTCATCTGCAGTGGGTCAAGATGTGGGTTTACTTGCGGGTATTCATGCTTTGGATGTTGAAGTGCGTGATAGTTTGGCAGCTTGTGATGAGGCGGATGTACTGATTGATTTTACTGCCCCTGAAGCATGTTTAAATCATGCGAAAGTGGTGGCGGAGCGCGGCATGGTAATGGTGATTGGGACAACGGGTTTTGATGCAAATCAACAAGCCGAGTTGGATACCATATTGAAAAACACACCAACGGTGGTTGCAGCCAACTATTCTGTGGGTGTAAACCTTGCTTTAAATCTTATCCAACAAGCCGCAGCCGTACTTAATGCTGATTATGATGCTGAAATTTATGAGGCGCACCACAAACATAAGGTAGATGCGCCATCAGGCACTGCTTTGGCTATGGGTAAAGCCCTAGCCGCAGGGCGTAATGTGAAGCTTGATGATGTGGCAGTGTATAGCCGCGAAGGTATTACGGGTGCGCGTGAAAGGGGCACGATTGGTTTTTCTGTGGTACGAGGCGGTAATATTGTGGGTGACCATAAAGCGATGTTTATTGCGGATGAAGAATGCATTGAAATCAATCATTTTGCTTCAGACCGTATGGTGTTTGCCAAAGGTGCTGTGCGTGCAGCTTCATGGTTGATTGATAAACCAGCGGGGCGTTTCGATATGCAGGATGTTTTGGGTCTTAAATAAACCATGAAAATACGGGCGGCTGAGCAAGGTTTTACCTTGATTGAAACCTTAGTGGCACTTGGTATTGCAGCAGTGGCTTTAACTGCTCTTGCTGGGCGATTGGGGTTGTCTGCGGATACACAGCGCAGTTTATTAGCGCACTCCACCATGCTTGAAGTAGCAACCAATGTTTTAGAACAACAACGTGTTGGTGTTACAAGCAACCTTGCCGAAAGAGAAGGAGAAGTGGAAGCTCGTGGCATGCAAATGACATGGAAACTTTCACTGGAGAAAACCGATTTGGATCAGTTTGTACGGCAAAATGTGGTGGTTTCATATGTTGGTGAACCTGATGTCTCATTGTTTTTGTATCACGTAAAACCATGATGAAAGGTTTTACACTGATTGAAGTTTTGCTGGCGATTGTGGTGTTTTCTTTGATTGCAGCAGTGACCTTTTCAGCACTAGGCCCTGCAGGTGAAGGTTTTATGATGATTAAAGAGCATAGAACACAGCTGGAAGAACAGCAGTGGTTGGGTAAACAACTGCGCCGAGATGTGAGTTATTTAAGTACATCGGAAGATAAAAGCAAAGCGGTTGTTGTGCTGAATAATGATAGCCGTGGCGAAAATGCTTTTGATGAACTGCAACTGTTGATTCGTGATCCCATGTACCCTGGTTTAACGCTCATACGGTATGTGATTGATGAAGATACGCATAAACTGAAGCGGGAAGCGATTAGCCCATGGGCAAGGACACATGCAGAACCCATCACTTGGGAGCTGGTTGTGGTGGATTCTTTTAATGTGGAAGTTTTGGATACAAAGTCAGGCTGGAAAGATGTATGGAACCAGAAGCAGCCTTATTTTAAACCGCAAGCTTTGCGTGTTACTGTGCGTGACAGCTTGGGTGAAATGACTTGGGACTTACCTGTGTTGCAATAAGCAGGCATCTTTTTTATTTGACATCATCCATAGTGACTTATAGCAATCGCTTATTAAGTTATACACATGGTTGCAAGCTTTAAACTAGATAACAGCCGTATCTGAGAACAAACCTTTTATTTTTCCTTGATGATATATAAAAAGCAACATTTTTTAAATGTAAGCTAATATTGGGAATACAATAACCTTTTGGAGTTTTAATATTTATGTCTTCTGATGAAACCACTGAACCATTATCCATTCAGACAACAACTGCTGAAGATAAACCTGTGAAAAAAGCTGTGCGTAAACCGCGTGTGACTAAAAAGAAAGTGGAAGATGCAGCTGCTGAAGTTGTGGTGACACCGAAAAAGAGGGTGCGCAAAAAGAAAATTGAAGAGACTGTTGTTGCTGGTGAAATACCGAGTGAAGTGGTGGAGAAACCTAAACGTACGCGCACAAGACGTGTTAAAAAAGATGTTGAACCCAGTGCTGCTGAACCAGTCGTAGCGAACAGCGAAGAAAAAGATGCTGAAAAAGCGGTAGAAAAAAAGGCTGATGTAGCTGTAGATTCAAAAGTAGAACCTGTTGAGAATAAACAAACCGACACTAGTGATACGAAACCTGAGCAACAGCAGCGCCCGCAACGTAATACACATAAAAACAACCGTAATGCACAGAAAAACAACCGCAATGCTCATAATAAAAACAATCGACGTAAAGAGCAGCAAGAAGAAGCACCTATTTCCAATGAGCTTGAAGGTATTACACTGCACTTGCGTGAAGTATCTGCCATGTCACAAACAGAGCTTTTAGAAAAAGCAGATGAATTAGGCATTGAAAACGCAGCGGGTAAACGTAGGCAAGCACAGGTTTTCTCCATCTTAAAAGAGCATAGCTTAAGAGGCGGAACGGTGATTTCTGAAGGCGTGTTAGAGCTGTTGCCTGATGGTTACGGTTTCTTGCGTACGGCGGATGATAACTATGTTGCAGGTACGGATGATATTTATGTGTCTAACCAACTCATTCGCCGTGGTTACTTGCGTAAAGGTGACTTAATTGCGGGTGAAGTGCGTGCGCCGCGTACCCGCGAGAAATACTTTGCTTTAAAAAGTGTGATTTCCATTAATGATGAAGCACCAGAAGTGGCAAGAAATAAGGTGTTGTTTGAAAATTTAACGCCTGTTTATCCTGATGAACGTCTTAAAATGGAAATTGAAGACCCAACACGCAAAGATATGACAGGGCGTGTGATTGATTTGGTATCACCGATTGGCAAGGGGCAACGCGGCATTCTTGTTGCACCCCCACGTACGGGTAAAACAGTGATGATGCAAGCCATTGCGCATGCCATTGAAACCAATCATCCCGAAGCTCATTTGATGGTGTTGTTGATTGATGAACGACCAGAAGAAGTGACTGACATGAAACGTTCGGTCAAAGGTGAAGTGGTATCATCCACCTTTGATGAGCCGCCACAGCGCCATGTGCAAGTCGCAGAAATGTTGATTGAACGCGCCAAACGCCTGGTGGAGCATGGTAAAGATGTAGTGGTTCTTTTGGATTCCATTACACGTCTGGCACGTGCTTATAATATTGTGTCCCCATCTTCAGGCAAGGTGTTGTCAGGTGGTGTGGATGCCAACGCATTACACAGACCCAAACGTTTCTTTGGTGCAGCGCGTAACATTGAAGGTGGCGGTAGTTTAACCATTATAGCTACAGCTTTGGTGGATACGGGCAGCCGTATGGATGAAGTAATTTTTGAAGAGTTTAAAGGCACGGGTAATATGGAGATTCATCTGAATCGCCAGCTTGTTGCTAAGCGTACCTTCCCTGCGATTGATGTGGCAGCGAGTGGTACACGTAAAGAAGAATTGCTGATTGATTCTTCGCAATTATCCAAAATGTGGGTATTACGTCGTATTATTTCGCCCATGGATACTGTGGGGGCGATGGAGTTCTTGTTGGATAAACTCAAGTCAACCAAAAATAATGAAGAATTTTTTGAATCGATGAATAAATAATATTCATCCAAGGCATGGCTAGGGCTATGCTTGCTATCATGGGTTATGAAGTTATCATGCCCACGTTTTATGTTGGGATAAGGAGATTGGCATGGGTGATTCAACACAGTTTATTATTGCTGGAAACTGGAAAATGAATGGTTTGCTGCAAGAAAGCTTGGCTTTTGTTGAAGCGTTAACGGATAATCCAAACTCAGCTGCTGTTGAAATGGTAATCTGCCCGCCTTATACCCTGCTTCACCCATTGGCAAAACCTTTTGCAAGTAAGGGTGTAACATTGGGTGCAGAGAATATGTATTTTGAAGAAAGTGGTGCTTTTACGGGCTCAATTTCACCCATGATGCTTAAAGATGCTGGCTGTGAGTATGTTATTCTTGGTCATTCTGAGCGTAGAGATATTATGCATGAAGGTGACACATTGTTAGGCAAAAAACTGAATGCTGCTTGGGATGTAGGTTTGGTGCCTATGTTCTGTATTGGCGAACATTTGGAAGAACGCGAAGCGGGTACAACCAATGATGTATTGAAGCAGCAGTTGGCTGTATTGGAAGATACGGACACGAGCTTGCCTCTAGTGGTTGCTTATGAACCTGTATGGGCGATTGGTACGGGCAAAACAGCATCACCTGAACAAGTTGCTGAAACCCATGCTTTTGTTCATCAAGAGTTGGCGCGTTTAGGGCGTAAATGTAAGGTGTTGTATGGCGGAAGTGTAAACGCAGGCAACGCAGAAAGTTTGATGGCTTGTGAAGGTGTGGACGGTGCTTTGGTTGGTGGAGCTAGCTTGAAAGCCGATTCATTTATGGAAATTGTTGCCGCTGCGTCACGCGTAGCTGCATAGGAGAGAAAATGACAACTGTATTATTAACCATACACATTATTGTCGCTATTTTGTTGATTGTTGTTGTGTTGATGCAACGTGGACAAGCTGGCGGCATGGGCGAATCTTTTGGTGGCGGAAGTTCGCAATCACTTTTTGGCTCAGGTGGCTCGGGTGGCTTCTTGGTCAAGGCAACAGGTGTATTGGCAACTATTTTTATGACAACAAGTTTAACCTTGGCTTTCTTTTCACAAAAAGAAGCGGGTTCGGTTGTAAACAAAGGTTTGACCACAGATATGCTGCAAGAACAATCCATACCAGCAGCAGGTGAGTCAGCAGGTGATGCTGTATTTGATACCAAACAACTTGAGAAAAAAGCTGAGGGATTCTTACCTTCAGCTGAATAAAAGTTTTTATATTGCCGGGGTGGTGAAATTGGTAGACACGCTACCTTGAGGGGGTAGTGGAGCAATCCGTGCTGGTTCGAGTCCAGTCCCCGGTACCATTT
>JAUZQX010000103.1 GCA_030950765.1 Ghiorsea sp. | reverse complement strand
TGACCCGTCAATGTGAGAAATTGCTTGATGATGCTGAGCAGCGTTTGCAGGTGCTTGATGCTGATGGTGAGGCTTGATGCAAGCACCACTTTTTCTTTCAGAGCACGCTGTTGCCACTGAAAACTTTTGTAAACAATATATAGGAACCAAACAAACACATATCCCCAAGCGACTGTATGATGCCATGTTGTATTCACTTTTGGCAGGGGGTAAGCGGGTGCGCCCTGCGTTGGTGTTGGCATGTTATCAAGCGTGTGGCGGCGAAGATTTGGAAGCAGCTTTGCCTGCGGCGGCAAGCATTGAATGTATGCACACCTATTCGCTGATTCATGATGATTTACCATGCATGGATGATGATGATTTAAGGCGCGGAAAACCTACATGTCACAAGCAGTTTGATGAAGAAACGGCTGTGCTTGCTGCTGATGCACTGCAAGCGTTGAGCTTTGAAATGTTGGCTGATTTGAATGCGGATGCAGACACGCGTATCACCTTGGTTAAAGACATGGCGTTGGCTTCAGGTTGTCAAGGTATGGTTGGCGGTCAAATGATGGATATTGAGGCTGAAAACCAAGCCATTGCTGATGTATTGCAAGTTGAGCGTATTCATTTGCATAAAACAGGTGAGTTACTGCGTTGGTCGTGTGAAGCGGGCGCTAGGCTTGCCGATGCGGATGAAACACAATTTCAGGCGTGTTCACGGTTTGGTAAAGCTGTTGGACTTCTTTTTCAAATTGCCGATGATATCTTGGACACCACAGCCAGCAGCGAAATGTTGGGTAAAAGTGCGGGTAAAGACGAAGCGCAAAACAAGGCAACTTATGTTTCAGTGCTTGGTGTGACAAAAGCACGTGAATTAGCTGATGAAATGTGCGAGATTGCGCTTGATGCCTGTGGATCTTTACAAGGAACTGCGGGTAAACAGTTAAAAGACTTGGCTGTGTATATTCTTAAGCGAGGGCAATAATGTCAGATACGCAAAATCTAAGTTTATTGAACACGATTTCTGGTGTAGATGACTTAAAACGATTAAAATCCTCTCAGCTTGATGAGCTTTCACAGCAAATGCGCGATTATTTGATTGAAACACTTGCTCCGATTGGAGGGCATTTGGGTGCTGGGCTTGGTGTGGTGGAATTATCCATTGCTTTGCATTATGTGTTTGACTCGCCGCGTGACAAAATTGTTTGGGATGTTGGGCATCAAGCTTATCCGCATAAGATTCTCACGGGTCGCTTAGAGGGTATGCCCACCATGCGTCAGTATGGTGGTTTGAATGGTTTCACCAAACGCAAAGAATCTGAGCATGATTGTTTTGGTGCAGGTCACGCATCCACTTCGATTTCTGCGGCGTATGGTTTTGCCATGGGCAGAGACTTGCAACATCAAGATAACCATGCGATTGCAGTGATTGGTGATGGTTCATTGGGCGGTGGCATGGCGTTTGAGGCGTTGAACCATGCAGGTGGAAATGAAAATAACTTACTGGTCATTCTCAATGATAATGAAATGTCGATTGCACCGAATGTGGGTGCGATGTCCTCTTATTTGGCACGTATTATCACTGATAAAAACTATACCAATGCCAAAGCAGCGGCCAAGAAAATCCTAAATAAAGTGCCTGCGGTATTTGATGTTGCCAAACGTTTGGAAGGGCATGTCAAAGGCATGATTACGCCTGGTACATTGTTTGAAGAACTTGGTTTTAGGTATATCGGTCCGATTGACGGGCATGATTTTGACCATTTATTACCAACTTTAGAAAACTGTAAAGACTTGAAGGGTCCAGTGTTGCTACACGTGTTGACCAAAAAAGGTTTGGGTTATTCGCCAGCTGAAGAAGACCCTGAAACTTGGCATGGTCTAGGCCCGTATTGTTTAGAATCAGGCACACCGATTAAGAACGCAAATGCGCCCAAATCATACACCCAAGCTTTTGGTGATACCCTGATTGCATTGGCAAAAGAGGATGCTTCGATTGTTGCCATCACAGGGGCTATGCCGGGTGGTACAGGTTTATCGCCATTTGCAAAAATGTTTCCAAAGCGGTGCATTGATGTGGGTATTGCAGAGCAACATGCGCTGACCTTTGCAGGTGGTTTGGCTTGTTCAGGTATGAAACCTGTGGTGGCGATTTATTCCACATTTTTGCAACGCGCTTATGACCAAATTATTCATGATATATGTATTCAAAACCTGCATGTGGTCATGTGTTTGGACAGAGCAGGTATTGTAGGTGCAGATGGGGCGACACATACGGGTATGTTTGATATTGCTTACCTCAGATGTTTGCCAAATATGACAATTATGTGTCCGAAAGATGAAGTGGAACTCACCCACATGCTGAAAACAGCATTGGAAGATATTGATGGCCCTGTGGCAATTCGTTATCCGCGTGGCTCTGGGCTTGGTTTGGATGATGAAGTACCTAAAGTGTTACCTGTAG
Source organism: Ghiorsea sp. (assembly GCA_030950765.1). Lineage (GTDB taxonomy): Bacteria > Pseudomonadota > Zetaproteobacteria > Mariprofundales > Mariprofundaceae > Ghiorsea. Next base: position 1,442 of record JAUZQX010000103.1, on the reverse strand, counting down.
GCAAAGCAGAACTTATTTCTGAAGGAAAAGATGGATTAATGGTTAGCGTGGGCACACGTTTTGTTGATGCAAAAACAGCGGTGGACACCTTAAAAACAGAAGATGATAAAGCTTTTGCCTTGCTTAACCTAAGATTCATCAAACCTTTGGATATTGATGCGATTGTAAAACACTTACCTCAAGGTAAACCTTTGGTTGTGATTGAAGAAGGTGTGGGGCAAGGTGGTATTGGTGAGCGCATTGCTGTTGAAGCGATGAAGTCTGGTTGGTCGGGTGCTTTTGTGCATATTGCTATGCCCGATGCTTTTCCAGAGCATGGCACACAAGCTGAGATTTTAAGAGATTTAAAGTTGGATAGTGCTGGTATTGTAGAACAAATAAGAGGTTTATGATGAATAAATATGTATGTTTTTTGGTCGTTTTGAGTTTAGCTGCTTGCAGCAATCAGAGTTCGACAGCGCAACAAACGGAAGCTGTGGATACAACGTCCTCGCAAGCTAGGTCTGCTGAAAAAATAATTGAACCTAAGCCTGCTCAATCGCATATGACAGCAGTGGTGAAGGCTGAGAAAAAGGTTGCGTTAGAAAAGCCTGCGACGATGAAAGTTGAGCACAAGGTTGAACATGCCAAAGTCACCACGACAACAACCGTTGCATCGCCTGTTGCGAAAGCAGAAGTTCAACCTGCATCTGAAGCTAAAAAAATGGTTGCACCACTTGTGCAAGGCAAACAGCCTTTACGTAGTCAGCCTATGGCGCAGCCTGAGCCTGTGGTGATGCTTGGTGATGCAAAAAAGGGTGGAAAAATAGCGAAAAAATGTATGTCTTGCCACACCTTTAAACAAGGCGGCAGGAAAAAAACAGGCCCTAATTTGTTTGCGATTGTAGGTAGAGATAAAGGCTCGGTTGCTGGGTTTAAATATGGCACATATTTGAAGAATGCCGACGGTGTATGGACTGAAGCTGACTTACGTGCTTGGCTTAATGATTCAAAAGCAGTGGCTAAGGCGGCAGGAGGCAAAACAAAAATGTCTTCGCAGAGAATCAAAGGTAAAAAAGCTGATGATTTAATCGCTTACCTTAAAACTTTACAATAAACCACATCTCCTGCGTTTAAATAGATGGGTCTGATGTCGAAACGCGCGAACCTGATACAAATACACATGGTGTTGGCGGCAATACTGTTGCCAATATTACTGATGTATTCGATTGGTGGTATACTTTATACCTTTGATATTAAAGGGCATATTCAGAAGCAGACGTTTGATATTATTTTAGATCAGGCTGTTCAACCTGATTTGAATGCTTTCGCGGAAGTGACCAAGAAAAACTTACTGGCACATCATCTCCCCATACCTGACGGTGATATGAGGCTAAAGAAGAAAAAATCATCTTATTTGTTTCGTTGGGGTGATTTGCAGTATGTGGTAAGTGTTAAAACAA
>JAUZQX010000102.1 GCA_030950765.1 Ghiorsea sp. | reverse complement strand
AACGTGTTGTTGGATGTAGTCGGCAGCCTCTTCTTCTTCAGAGCCACCAATTTCACCAATCATAATAATGCCATCCGTTTGTGTGTCAGCTTCAAAAAGCTTAAGGCAATCGATGAATGTCATGCCGTGGATAGGGTCGCCGCCAATGCCAATACAGGTGCTTTGTCCTAGTTTGGTTTGGGTCAGCTGTTCTACAGCTTCATAGGTAAGTGTACCTGAGCGTGAAACTACACCAATACGACCTGCCAAATGTATATGGGCGGGCATGATGCCAATCTTGGCTTGTCCTGGGGTGATGATGCCAGGGCAGTTTGGACCGATTAGAATATTGTCTCTACCACGTAGATAGGCTTTTACGCGTAACATATCATCAACAGGGATACCTTCAGTGATACAAACAATAAGTTTGATACCTGCATCTGCTGCTTCCATAATGGCATCAGCAGCAAATGGGGCGGGCACATAAATGACACTGGCTTCTGCATTGGCTTGTTTGACAGCATCATCAACAGTATTAAACACGGGTAACCCTAGATGGGTCGTGCCACCTTTGTTTGGGGTGACTCCACCCACAAAATTGGTGCCGTAAGCAATCATTTGTTCCGAGTGGAATGTGCCTTGTTTGCCAGTAAACCCTTGGCAAATGACACGGGTATTTTTATCTAATAATACACTCATTGTATTGCCTCCGCTGCCAAGGTTGCTGCTTCATCCAAATCCTTTGCCCATCGTACATCCAACTCCGCATCGGCAATAAGTTTTTGTCCTTCTTTTTCATTGGTGCCAACCAAACGCATGATTACAGGGACTTGCATGGGGTGGGTTTTGATCGCTTCGAGTAAACCTTGCGCGATAATATCACAGCGCACAATGCCACCAAAGATGTTGACGAGCACAGCTTTGACATGCTTATCATCAAATAAAAGCTTGAAAGCTTCACATACGGTTTCGACCGTTACACCGCCGCCCACATCCAAGAAGTTAGCAGGTTTTTGCCCTTTGAGTTGAATAATATCCATGGTTGCCATGGCAAGACCTGCACCATTGACCATGCAGCCAATCGAACCATCTAATGCGATATAGTTTAAACCATGTTTGCTTGCTTGGATTTCTTTAGGGTCTTCTTCATCTAAGTCACGCAAGTTGGCAACGCTAGGCTGGCGATATAAAGCATTGTCATCCACTGCAAACTTAGCATCCAAGGCAACAAACTGATGTTTGGTGGTTAAAACCAGTGGGTTAATCTCTAACAAACTTGCATCTGTTTTGACAAACATGGCATACAAAGATTGGGCTAACTTACCGAATACTTTGGTATCATCACCCTTTAAACCTAAGAAAAACGCCATTTTTCGGCTAATATAAGGAGACAAACCTGAAACGGTGTCCACTTGTACGGTTAAAATACGCTCGGGTGTATTGGCTGCAACTTCTTCAATATCCATGCCACCATCTGGGGAAACAACAAAACTGATGCATTCATGTTCGCGGTCAATCAGCAAACTTAGGTAATATTCATGTTCAATGTCAACACCCGATTCAATGTATAAACGGCGAACTTCTTTACCTTCTTCACCTGTTTGGTGGGTGATTAAAGTGCTTCCCATCAAATCATTGGCAGCTTGTTCCACTTCTTCAAGTGATTTGCAAATACGCACACCGCCAGCTTTGCCGCGACCTCCAGCATGAATTTGCGCTTTAACGACCCAAACGTCACCACCCAAAAGTTCAGCAATGGCAAAGGCCTCATCAGCATGTAATATAGGTTTACCATGGGGTATCGAAACGCCGTAGGCTTTGAGTAGTTGTTTGGCTTGGTATTCGTGAATGTTCATGAAAACACATCCATGTCATCGACTTGTTTAACCAGCTTTTTAACGGATGCTAAAGACGTTTTCATGGCTGCTTTTTCTTGTTTGTTTAAGTCCAACTCTATGACCCCTTCCATGCCACCACCACCCAGTTTACATGGTACACCCATAAAATAGTCCGTGATGCCATATTCACCTTCAAGCCAAGCTGCACAGGGAAGAATACGATTTTGGTCTTTTAAAATGGCTTCTGCCATTTCAACAACGGCAGCACCGGGTGCATAAAATGCTGAGCCTGTTTTGAGCAGTTGTACAATTTCAGCACCACCTTGGGCAGTGCGTTCACTGATTTTATCAATATCTTCTTTGCTCATCATGTCAGTCAGCGGAATGCCTCCCACAGTAGAGTAACGTGTAAGCGGAACCATATTGTCACCATGTCCACCCAGTACCAAAGCGGATACATCGGTGATGGATACATCTAAAGCTTGGGCGATAAACGAACGCATACGTGCAGAGTCTAATACGCCAGCCATGCCAACCACGCGCTTACGACAAAAACCTGAAATTTGTTTGGCAGTGTAAACCATAGCATCGAGCGGGTTGGTAACCACGATAATAATGCAGTTGGGTGAATGTTCGACGATATTTGCGGTTACTTCAGCGACAATTTTTACATTGGTTGCCAATAAATCATCACGGCTCATGCCAGGTCTGCGGGCAATGCCTGCGGTAATCACCACCACATCGGAGTTTGCAGTGTCGACATAATCTTGCGTGCCTTTAACGTTTACATCATAACCTAAAATGGGGGAAGCTTCATACATATCCAAAGCTTTGCCTTGGGGAACACCTTCCATCACATCAAGCAATACAATATCACCCAGCTCCTTATAGGCGGCTAAAAATGCGGCAGTTGCGCCGACATTACCAGAGCCAACAACGGTGAGTTTTTTTCTTGGAAAATAAGCATTATCATGTGGAACAACACCAGACCAGCGCATAAGCGACTCCTTATTGATGATATGTATA
>JAUZQX010000101.1 GCA_030950765.1 Ghiorsea sp. | reverse complement strand
ATATTGCCATCAAATGACCCTTGGCTGCGATACATGCCATAAATCACTGTAGGGTCCATTTGTAAACGCATGTTTTTTCTTAATCGATTGTGAATAGCAGCCGATACCCAAATACGCTCTTTGGCAAGGGCTGTTTCTTTTTCAACAATAGAAGCAATAATTCGATTGCGTTTGATTTGTACGTCATTCCAATCAAGTTCTAGTGCAAGTTGTGCCTCTATTTTGGCGCGTGCATCATACATTTGCTGCAAGATGGATTTGGGTTGAATGGGTTTGTTATAGACATAGGTTTCAGGTAAAAATAAACCTTCATATTCACCGGTACCAACGATTTCTTGTAGAGAAATTTGCCAGTCTTGAAGTGGTGTTTGGGTCTTTTTAGCCAGTAGATGCAGCATCTCATTGGTGCGTAAACCTTCAGGGATGGTGACTTTAAACTGAAGCACTTTGCCTTGGGTAAGTATATTCAACACATAAGGCATATTGAGTGTACCTTCAAAGTGATACAAACCTGGTTTGAGCTTGGATGCTTGGTTGGATAGGCGGGTGTACCAAGCAAAAAGGGTTGCCGATGAGATAATACCGTTCTTTTCTAAAATTTGGGCAATAGTTTTACTCGATGCCCCGTTGGGTATTTGTATATTTTGCGCTGCAATCGTTTGTAACTGGTTGATTTTTGTTTGTATCAATAAGGCTGAACCAGCCAAAACCAACGTAATAATCATCAGGATAAGCCACGTTCTTTTCATAAACGTACACCTTGTTGGGCTTGTAAATTTTGTTGCAAGTCAGCAATGGCAAGGTGTTGTGTTTGAAGTGGTTGGTTATCTATGCTTTGCACAACTTGTAAAAAAGAGCCTGAATTAAGCAGTACAGCAGCTTCAGTGTGTTCCAAAAGCTGGGTTGAACATAGTTGCGGGCTGATTAAATCTTGTTGTATCAGGTAATCACGAATGGTTCCTGCTAAAATACCATCACCATGCGGCGTAAGCCATTCCCCTTGGCTAAATAAAGCGATATTGGCAACCAATCCGCCTAAAATCACGTCGTTTTTACAAATAAGTGGGCTTTTTTCGTCTTGTAATGTCCAATGTTGTTTGGCGCGAAGGGTGAGTGCGTAGTCGGATGTAAACTTGGCAGGTTTGGGTAGTAAGGCAAAGGGGTATTCAACACTTTGTAAGCGTATGGTTTGCTGCTTGCCTAAAAAGGGATGTGCTTGGATGTAAACTTGGGGTGTAGCCTGTTGGATGAGTCCCCAAGGTGCTTGACCACCAGCAACAGTCAGTCGAACCAGAGAATCTGTGCCTTCTTTTTTTGCAGCTTGTAAACAGCTTTGTTTGATGTTTTCTTGATGTTTATCAGGCAAACAAAGACCAAAACTTGCAAGCCCACGCTGCAAACGTTGCCAATGTTTATCCCATAAAAAAATAGCACCATCAATGACCCGAAAAGTTTCAAAGCAGCTTTCTGCATAACTCAAACCACGATTCAAATGGTCAACGCAATGTATATTCAAGTTATCTTGTATGGGTAAATCATCTCGCATAGGCAAAGCTTACACAGAATCTATCCATTACGCATCAAGGTGGATACACTTTGCCCATGAAGATTCGATTAGAGCAATGTATGCCACGCGTGGGTGACATCAATGGCAATACCCATTTGATTTGCCAAGCTATGCAGGCGGCAGAACGTCACCATTGTGACTTATTGGTGTTCCCTGAGCTGGTCTTGACAGGTTACCCACCTGAAGACTTGTTGCTGCGTCCTATATTTATGGATGAAGTGGAAAAATCGGTGCAACATGTGATTGGGCAAAGCAAACAGAGTATTGTGGTCTTTGGTGCACCACGTTTTGATGGTGATTGCTTGAAAAACAGTGCTTTTGTGGCCTGTCATGGTCAGTTGGTTGCAGTGTATGATAAACAACGGTTGCCGAACTATGGTGTGTTTGATGAGCAACGTTATTTTGTCAAAGGCAATGGTGAAAATGCCGTGGTTGAAGTCAATGGTTGGCGTATTGGTTTGGGTATTTGTGAAGATTTATGGCATGATGAATTGGTGTCTAAACAAGCCAAACAAGGCTGTGATGTATGGTTAAACTTGAATGCTTCCCCCTTTCATGAGGGTAAACAACAACAACGTGAATCTTTAACAGCCAAACGCGCCAAGCAATTTGGTTGCCCAGTGGTGTATGTAAACCCTGTGGGCGGACAAGATGAAATTGTCTTTGATGGTGGTTCGCATTTGATGGATGCATCAGGTGAATTATTGTTGCGCGCATCTTTGTTTGTACCAACAAGCTGTGATGTGGATTTAACCAGTGTTGATTGCTGCATTCATGATATACCTCAGCGTATGCAGCAGATATACCAAGCTTTGGTGTTGGGAACCAAAGATTATGTGCAGCGTAATGGCAGCACACAAGTGGTACTTGGTTTATCGGGCGGCATTGATTCAGCACTGACGGCTGCGATTGCCGTGCATGCATTGGGCAAAGAGAATGTGTTGGGTGTGTTATTACCGTCATCGTTTTCCAGCGACCATTCAATTAAAGATGCATTGGATTTGGTTGAAAACCTTGGTATTGAAAGCATCACTTTACCGATTGCCGAAAGTGTATCTGCGCTTGAACATACTTTGGCTGAGACATTTAAGACTTGGGGCAAGGAAAAAGCCGATGTGACCGAAGAAAACATTCAAGCCCGTGCCCGTGGTGTATTGTTGATGGCAATTTCCAATAAAACGGGGCGTATGCTGCTGACTACGGGTAATAAATCTGAAATGGCAGTGGGTTATGCTACTTTGTATGGTGATATGGCAGGTGGTTTTGCGGTATTAAAAGATGTGTACAAGATGGATGTGTTTGCCTTGTGTCATTATTTGAATCAAGCGCAGCAAGTGATTCCGCAAAACACCATTGATAAACCACCATCAGCAGAATTGCGCCCCGACCAAAAAGATTCCGATTCTTTGCCTGATTATGAGGTGTTGGATGCGATTCTTAAAGCCAGTATTGAAGATAGGTTAAGTGTGGCTGAGATTGTTGCCTTGGGTTATGCCGAAGATGAGGTAAAACGTATTGTACATTTGGTTAACCTAGCAGAATATAAACGTCGTCAAGCACCACCTGGTATTAAAATTACGGAAAAAGCTTTTGGGCGTGATAGACGTTATCCCATCACCCATGCTTTTCGTATGTTTTAGTCGACAATGTGCTTATTGGCGTATCTTTTGCTACCGTTAGATAGAGCCCTTTATAAGCAGCATATGTAATGGGCAGGGTATATTGGAGCAGGCAATGACAGAAATGGTGCAAACAAATCAGTTCTCACGGTTGCATTCGGTTTGCCAAGTGGGTTTGAAACAAGCTGAAAGAGTGCTCTCAGGCATGGTTACACAAGCTATAACATTAACTGCTGGAGATATTAGCCTTATCGAAGTTGAACGCTTGCAAGAGACTTTGTCGAACCGTTATGCCGAAAACATATCGCAAGTATCAATGCGTTTTGAGGGTGATGTTGCTGGAAGTCTGTTTGTCTTGTTTCCTCCTGAAACAAGAACAGTTTTGATTAATACATTGACCAAAAGTGTGATGCGAAATTATGAAATGGATGTTTTTCGTATTGGTACCATCACAGAAGTGGGTAATATTCTTTTGAGTGGCGTGATAGCTGCCGTTGTGACTGCGACTGGTGTTTCGTTGTCTTATGGTACACTTGATT
>JAUZQX010000100.1 GCA_030950765.1 Ghiorsea sp. | reverse complement strand
GTCTACCAGTTTCACGGTTGCACCAAACACAATACGGTCAGATTCAATGGTGCTTGGGTCGATGATTTGTGAGCGCGCAAGTTTGTCTTCCATAAGTTTGATGCGTGCTTCATTCATACCCTGCTCTTCTTTGGCAGCATGATACTCAGCATTTTCCGACAAGTCGCCATGCGCCAAAGCTTCTTCAATAGCAGCAATAATGCCATGACGTTTTTCGCCTTTCATGGTTGCCAATTCTGCACGCATAGCATCAGCACCTTCTTTGGTCATTGGAACACGTTCCATTATGCCACCTCATCTTTATGGTAATCTTGAATGCTTTTCACTTGGGTAACATCTGAGCCATCCACCATGGATTCTGCTGCTGCAAGACCGCCTGCAACCGTGGTGAAGTACACAATACCTCTATCCAGTGCTGCTTGGCGAATTGATTTAGAATCGGCAATGGCAACCTCACCTTCCGTGGTATTCACAATAAAATCAATTTCATCAGAAAGCAATTTATCCACAATATGCGGTCGAACACCATCAGTCACTTTGGCAACCCTTGTATTTGCCACATCAGCTTTATCCAATACAAGCCCCGTGCCTTCGGTTGTTAACACTTCAAAACCTGCTTTGACCAAATTGACAGACAACTCTACTACACGATGTTTATCTGCTTCGCGGACTGACACAAAAGCCGTACCTTTTTTCGGTAAACGTGAACCGCCACCCAGTTGTGCTTTGGCAAATGCTGCGGGGAATGTTGTCGCAAGCCCCATCACTTCACCAGTCGATTTCATTTCAGGGCTTAACAGTGGGTCAACGCCACGGAACTTCACAAATGGGAACACAGCTTCTTTGACTGATTTGAATGTTTTAGGTTGTTTGATTTCATCAATCCCCAAATCATCCAATGTTTTACCTGCCATGATTCGTGCTGCCATTTTCGCTAGTGGCACGCCTGTGGCTTTGGATACAAAAGGAACAGTACGCGATGCTCTAGGGTTTACTTCCAAGACATATAAAGTCTCCCCTTGAAGGGCAAACTGAATATTCATCAAACCACGCACATTGAGTGCCATACCCAAAGCTTTGGTTTGACGCGTCACTTCATCAATAATCTTTTGTGAAATGGAGTGTGGAGGCAAACAACACGATGAATCACCCGAATGTACACCCGCTTCTTCAATATGCTCCATAATGCCGCCAATCACCACGCGATTGCCATCACATAAAGCATCCACATCCAACTCAATAGCTTGATTCAAAAATCTATCCAACAATACAGGATGGTCAGGGGAAGCTTGCACAGCCTCATTCATATAACGCAGCAAACCTTTCTCATCACGCACAATTTGCATGGCTCTGCCACCCAGCACATACGATGGACGAACCACCACAGGATAACCCACTTCATTAGCCACTTGAATAGCTTCTTCTGTAGAGCGCGCTGTGCCGTTTTCAGGTTGCAACAACTTCAATTCATGCAATAAAGCTTGGAAACGCTCTCTATCTTCCGCCAAATCAATCATATCAGGGCTTGTACCAATAATCGGCACACCAGCAGCTTCTAAAGATTCTGCAAGTTTGAGCGGTGTTTGCCCACCAAACTGCACAATCACACCATAAGGTTTCTCAACATCCACAATCGCCATCACATCTTCAAAGGTTAGTGGCTCAAAATACAATCTGTCCGATGTATCATAATCGGTTGAAACAGTTTCGGGGTTACAATTGACCATAATGGTTTCAAAACCATCGTCAGCACAGGCAAATGCTGCATGAACGCAACAATAGTCAAACTCAATGCCTTGCCCAATACGGTTGGGACCACCACCAAGCACCATAATTTTTTTCTTATCTGTTGGTTCTGCTTCGCACTCTTCTTCGTATGTCGAATACATATAAGGTGTTTTGGCAACAAACTCTGCTGCACATGTATCCACACGTTTGAATACTGGTTTCACACCTAACGCAGAACGTGTTTCACGAACTGTTGTTTCATCACACTTAAACAACATCGCCAATCGTTGATCCGACAAACCTTCACGTTTGGCTTGTTTCCATTCCGCTTTACTCAAGCTTGCCACATCACGCCCTACCAATGCTTGCTCAAGCGCGATAACTACAGACAACTCACGAATAAACCAAGGGTCAATCTTGGTCACATCAAAAACTTTCTCTTCACTCCAGCCAACGCGAAGCGCCTCACCCATCCACCACAAACGGTCAGCGCCAGGCACTGCCAACTTCTCTTGTAAAAAGACTTTTTCATCCACATCAGCGGGGACAGACTTATCAAAACCACAGGAATCGACTTCCAATCCACGCATAGCTTTACCCAAAGACTCAGTAAATGTGCGGCCAATCGCCATCACTTCACCCACAGATTTCATTTGTGTGGTCAAACGAACATCTGCACCAGGGAACTTCTCAAAAGCAAAACGTGGAAGTTTGGTAACGACATAATCAATGCTTGGTTCAAATGCAGCAAAGGTTTCGCCTGTAATATCATTGGGAATTTCATCAAGCGTGTAACCCACTGCCAACTTGGCAGCAATCTTAGCAATCGGAAACCCAGTAGCTTTGGAGGCAAGTGCTGAGGAACGCGATACACGCGGATTCATTTCAATCACAATCAAACGCCCATCTTCAGGGTTGACTGCAAACTGTACGTTGGAACCGCCTGTTTCCACGCCAATTTCACGAAGAATCGCAATCGAAGCATCACGCATTCTTTGGTATTCTTTATCCGTCAAGGTCTGAGCTGGAGCAACAGTAATCGAATCACCCGTATGCACACCCATAGCATCAAAGTTTTCAATGGAGCAAATAATCACACAGTTATCAGCATGGTCACGCATGACTTCCATTTCATATTCTTTCCAGCCAATGATGGATTCTTCCACCAAAATCTCATCCGTTGGTGAAGCATCCAAACCAGAACCTGCAATTTGTTCAAACTCTTCAGGGTTGTAAGCGATGCCGCCACCTGAGCCGCCCAGTGTAAATGATGGGCGAATAATAATGGGGTAACCAATATCACTAGCTAAATCACGGGCTTCTTGCATGGTATGGGCAAAGCCACCACGCGCCATTTCCAAACCGATGCGGTCCATACATTGTTTAAACAGCAGTCTATCTTCTGCTTTATCAATCGCTTCGGGTTGTGCGCCAATGAGTTGCACATTGTATTTATCAAGCACACCATGTTTATTTAAAGATAAAGCACAATTGAGCGCTGTTTGTCCACCCATGGTTGGCAAAATGGCATCTGGGCGTTCTTTTTCAATGATTTTTTCGACCACGTCCCAAGTTACTGGTTCGATATAGGTCGCATCGGCAAACTCTGGGTCTGTCATAATCGTTGCGGGGTTGGAGTTCACCAGCACAACTTTGAATCCTTCTTCTTTGAGTGCTTTACAGGCTTGAACACCCGAATAATCAAACTCGCAAGCCTGACCAATCACAATTGGTCCTGCTCCTAAAATCATAATGGTTTGAATATCATTGCGACGTGGCATCTGGTCTAACCTCGTGAGTCTTAATCTTGTTAACCTAAATCCAAGCAAGCAAGTGGGCAGATACAATGCCTGCCCACTTGCCCTACTTATAAAATATACGCGAACCCTAACAAAATTTCCCCACTAATGAAGCACCTTATATAGCACTTAAAAACAAAACTATAATGCTGTAATCAATTCTACAGCATCCGTAGTCATTTGTTTAATTTTTCCCTTCATAGCTTTACGTAACCTATCCACATCTGCCTTATCCATACCTGCAGCCTCAAGCTCATCAAAATCTTTCAAACTTGCCATAGAACCACGTAATTTTTTTAAGATTAGCCTGATCTGAGCCATGTCTGCAACTTCTGCTGCCTGCACTTGTGTAACCACCAGTGTCCCCCCACCGACGGGTATCATATTTAATGAAAACACCAGCCCCACTATCAATAGTAATCTACGCATATTATAATTCTCCAAAATTTAATTATTTAAAACCGATCAACCATATAAAAAGATATTTTTAATCCAACCCTACTTTACAGCACCGAACATCATTTCTTTCTTAATCACTCAACACAGCTATCTAATCGTGGCATAAAAAGCAATGCCTGTTTCTTTATCCTCAGCTACTTTTACCCAGCCATGAAACCCTTGGCTGGAATCAATGATATTAACATGCTGCATAAGCACAGTATTCTTAATATCATGACCTCTACCTTGACGAATCACCTTGCAAATACCTCCAAGGTAATGCTGGCTTTCCCCTTCTTTATTAACCTCGTCCTTGTAGCTCAAATGACAATCAACACCAAAATCTCCCAATGCGCCTTCGCTATCATGTAGCGCACTGGTTTGCAATGTTATCACGTCATTATGCACTGCATGTGGAATATTGGTCAGCGCCAAAATTTCCGCCCCATGCGACTCCATGTTTTGCAAAAAACTACTGTGGCTTCCCTCTACAATATCTTCGAACTCCATACTTTTATCAACCTTATGAAACACTGCAAAATTCACCGCATGTGATTCATATGACATACCCATCAGCAACATTGCCAAACCAAACACTGCTATCCTTCTCATATTCTTTCTCCCAAGCAAAAGCTTTTGCGAATACACGGTAAGTCCGCAATATAAAACAACCTTGCCCATTCCAACCACATACTATCTCGACTTTTCAGCGCCTTGTCAATGTCCGCTCCCCTACCTTCAGTACAGCCCCCATTAAATTAAAACCGAAAGAGAACACTTATATTTTCCACCTACAAACACACCTCAAACCTTGTGGCTTAGGATTGACTATGGCACGTTTCGCGTTTAATTACATTGACCAAGTGAGAAATAATATGAGTAGCCCCAAAACATTATTGCACGCCGATATTCAAAGTTTAAAGCTTTTACACAGTGGGAAAGTCCGTGATATGTATGAGGTTGATGACAAACACCTGTTAATTGTCACCACAGATCGTTTATCTGCATTTGATGTTATTTTACCCTCACCCGTGCCGCAAAAAGGTGAAATTTTAAATCAAGTTTCTGACTTTTGGTTTCAAAAACTAGGACATATCATACCCAATCAAATGTCTGACTTAAGCTTGGATAATGCTATCCCCAATATCGATGAGTGTGAACGTGTTCGCAGCCGTGCCTTGGTCGTCAAACGCCTTAAACCTTTACCTATTGAGGCCATTGTACGTGGTTATTTGATTGGCTCAGGTTGGAAAGACTATCAAAAAAACAGTGCTGTGTGTGGCATTCCTTTACCCGAAGGGCTTGGGCTTGCCGACCAACTTCCTGAACCTATTTTCACCCCTTCTACCAAAGCAGATGTAGGCGAACATGATGAAAACATCAATTTTGAGCGTATGTGCGACATCATTGGCGCTGAACTTGCCACCCAAGTACGTGATGTTAGCCTACTTTTATACAAAGAAGCTGCGGCATACGCCTTAGAGAAAGGTATTATTATTGCCGACACCAAGTTTGAATTTGGCTTGGATGAAGATGGTACACTCACCCTCATTGATGAGGTTCTAACCCCTGATTCATCACGTTTCTGGGATGTTGCGACCTACCAACCCGGCGTTAGCCCACCAAGCTTTGATAAACAAATCATCCGCGATTGGCTGGAAACACAAGACTGGGATAAAACATCACCTGCACCCGAAGTTGATGCTGATGTCATGCAAAAAACAGCGGACAAATACCGTGAAGCTTTAACGCGTTTAACCCAATAATCACCTATCAACTGAGTTTATCATCCAAGCCTCTTTTTTAGCACAAGTTCAATCTGACTTCTCTCCTTCCTCTGATCTAGCAACGGGTCTCAAAGGCTATAGCTATCGAGAGGAACAGGTCGCACTTGCTATAAAAATCAGTAAAACACTGGAACAACAAAACATACTGATTGCCGAAGCTGAAACGGGAACTGGCAAAACATTGGCTTACCTTATTCCTGCACTACGTTCATCAGATAAAGTACTTATTTCTACGCACACCAAAGCCCTGCAAGATCAACTTATGTTTCGCGATTTGCCTGCCGTACAGGATGCATTGGGTGTACGCCGCAAAGTTGCCTTACTCAAAGGGCGTAGCAACTATTACTGCCCGCAACGCCTGAATATGCACTTGGTCAGCAATCAACAGGAAATATGGGCAAAGAAATCACTGCTTAAAGTCGCCAAGTGGTCAGAAACAACAACCGATGGTGATTTATCCGCCTTAAATTTTGACGTGTTTGAAAAAGGTATTGGGCCATTGGTGACCGCAACGGCTGACCAATGTACGGGCAGTAAATGCGAGCATTACAAACAATGCCCTCTGATGAAAGCACGACAAAAAGCACAACATGCCGATATTGTGGTTGCCAACCATAGTTTATTATTGGCAGATGCGTCTTTAAAATCAGGTGATTTTGGTGAAGTTTTACCCATATTCGATACCTATATCCTCGATGAAGCCCATAGTTTACCTGATTTAGCGAGCCGCCAATTTGGCATTCAACTATCACGTAGCAAGTTGATTTATTGGGTCAATGATATGCAGGCCGTGCTTGATACCCTTGGCGATGAAGCTGATTTAAAAGAGCACGTTCGCAAGCTGGGTGCCGAAGTGATTACCCAATGGGCAGATAAAGACCTCAAAACCATTAAAAATGATTGGGAAGCTTTGCTCGACATCGCTATTTCAAGAGAAGAGCGCCATGATGATATGCTCAAAATGGTAGAACGCGCCACCATGATTTTTGAGGAGATGCAGCAAATTCTCACCCCTCAAGAGGGTTATGTGGTATGGGAAGAAGGCAAAGATGATAGAAAACAGTATATCTCTGCCCCCATACAAACAGGGCCTGTACTAACCCAGCATTTGTGGGACCGCGAAGCATCATTTGTGCTTTTATCAGCTACGCTTCGGGTATCCAATAAGTTTGACTATAATCGCGCCCGCTTGGGATTAAACCAAGAGTTGGCAGAAGAAAGTTACCACCCCTCACCGTTTAATTATCAACAGCAAGCCATGCTCTATTTACCCAAACACATCCCCGACCCCAGAGCACAAGACTACCAGCAAGTGATGCAAGGTGAAATTGAAGCACTATTACGAACCTCTCGTGGTCGAGCATTTGTTTTATTCACTTCCCACTACGCTTTAAGGACTTATGCCACCCATTTACAACAGGCATTACCTTGGCAAGTTTTGATTCAAGGTGAAAGTGGTAGTCGCGATATGATTCTCGAAGCATTTCGTAAGGATAAACACTCGATTTTGTGTGGCACACGCAGCTTTTGGGAGGGTGTGGATGTGCCTGGTGAAACATTATCATTGGTAATTATTGATAAAATTCCTTTTGCTCCACCTACCGATGTTTTGCTTAAAGAGCGCACTAAAGACTGTGAAGCTCAAGGTGGCAATGGTTTTATGGACATCCAATTGCCTGAAGCAATTGCAGTGCTTAGGCAAGGTGCAGGTCGCTTGATTCGTTCCACCAACGACCGAGGTGCCATTGCTATTTTGGATTCGCGATTACATACCAAGCGTTATGGTCAAGAAGTGATTCGCAATTTACCCCAAGCACCCATCGCCCATGATTTAAGTGATATGCAGTGGTTTTTTGAGGATATGGAGTAATTTAGTGCAGCAACGCCAGCAACTGAGGTTTTAACCTTTCCACACTCGCCCTGCCTTCTGCTATCGCATCTTCAGCTTTATCATAATCCATCAAACCAATATGCCCAAGCCTGGGCTCTAAAATCACATCTGCTGGGTCGCCTGCCAGACGACTACGCGTAATTCTATCTTGCATAATATTGAGTGAACCATACATCACCTCAAACATACCTGGGGCATCCGTACGTTTACTCAACCATTGTTTTAACAGCATATTCTTGCGCTCACCCAACTGGCTTTTCCAGGTATCCGACACCCGCTCCCACAACGAATCACTAGCGTCATTTGTTCTTACGCCTTCACGTTCTGCTTTTGACTCCTTTTTAGGCTTCTCATGTTTGACCAATAAATCACCATTTAAATTCACCGCAATCACCACATCTGCACCCAAAGCACGACACAAGGATACGGGAATAGGGTCAACCAAACCTCCATCCACCAACCAGCGACCTTCGCGTTGCACAGGTGTAAACAACCCTGGCAAACTAATTGATGCACGCACTGCTTCTAAAAGCGAACCTTCACGCAACCAAACTTCGCGTCCACTTTCCAAGTCTGTGGCGACTGCTGCAAAAGGCATATCCAAAGCTTGAATAGGTTTCTCTTGCATATAAAGCCTCGCAAAATCGAGCAACTTTTCACCACGGATTACCCCGCCTCGCATCACCGACATATCCAAAAATCCAACAATTTCTTTCCATGTCAGCCCAGAAACCCACTTTTCCAGTTCATCGAAATGACCACTGGCATACGCCCCACCCACCAAAGCACCAATAGAGCAACCTGAAATCACATCGGGTTTAATGCCCATCTTTTCCAATTCTCGAAGTACGCCAATATGTGCCCAACCCCTAGCTGAGCCACTGCCTAAAGCAAGTCCGATTTTCAAATGTTGCCCCATCAAACATACCTCTCGTTACTGTGAATATGGCGCGATAAAACTTTTCTCAAGCACAACTTTCTCACTCTGTTTAAGCGTCACGTCTCCAAAATCAACCGTCTGTATCACATGACCAGCCGCACCAATAAGCTCTAAAATTATATGATGTGTACCTGCCGAAACGGGTAATCGGGCAAAATGAATGTTTTTAGGTAATGTTAACCAACTTCTCGTATCAGCTGTCTCTGTAACCATACCTGCAACATCTACCAACAAACCAGCCAATGCCCCGCCTTTATCTTCCGCTTGATGTGCTGCTTGTTTTTTGATTAAAGCTCGTGCAATCAGACGCGCTACAATTGCCGTACGATGGGTCTTTAGCGATAAACGCGCCAGCTTATCAAAACTATCAACGACAACAGTAGTTACTGAACTTTCGCCCACCACTAAACGCGCGTTACGGATATAGTTGGGACGTGATTGATAAACAGGCATGGAAATACGCAAAGGTACCCCCGTGTCACTATAAACAAGAAGCTCCTGCGATCGTTTAATCGGGGCAAGGCTTTGATGAATCAACAACACGATTTCACCTTGTTGTTGCAATTGACGTACCGAGGAAACTGCTTTGATAGCAAATTGCTTTATATATGTTTTATATTCTTGTTTTAAATCCAAATATTTACTTAACCGCAATAAGTCTTGCTGTAAAAACAAAGGGATAGGCTGCTTATACCTTTGGTATATTTGATAAGAATCACGGTAAGCAATCATAGCATCACTATACTCTCCACCTTGCTCAAAAATGAAACCTGTTAGATAACGTGCAAACGGGTCTTCAATAGCTTTACCATCACGTTTTTCTTTAAGCCGCTTGAGGCGTTCGTCAATTTGTAAGGCTTCCACCCGAGCTTCATCCCACAAACCAAGCTCGATATAATTGAGTGCGGCATAAATATGTACTGCGATTTGCTCGTAGTCCTCACCCTCATAACTCATGGTACTATCATTAATGGTCAGTGCGCCAAGTTGTTCAACCATGCTGGTTGCTTCAAGTTTATCCATTAATACTTTGGCTTGTTCAAACGAAGTATTACTCGCTTTATATAAACCACTCATACGTTGCAGCATCGCTTTATCCAGCAAATACAAAAGCTCATTATTACCTGTGCTTGGATTTTTTTCTAATTCCTGCAAAGCTAATTCGGGTTTTTGCTGACTTAAAAGAAGTTCAACTTTTTGAAAACTTTGGCTGTAACTCGCACATCCTGAAAGCACAGCCAAAAGCAAACAAACAACAAATTTTTTCATAAAGGTTTAAAAAATTAACGGTATCTAGACTTCTCAAGCAATTTCTTGATTTTTTTCTGACCCAACCACACTTTGCGATTATCTTTAAGGCTAATTAGGGTCAAGTCAATTTGATAATATTTCACTTGTGTGCCTGCAGCAGCATCAAAAATGGTGTTGATTTGCCCTTTGAGCATAAAGTCTGCCCCCGTTTCTTCACCCGACACATGACGTGTATCCATGCTTGCGTTGTCTGTTTGATCAGCCCGTTCATCACGAATTTCATTACGCTCCACCTTTGAAGCAACGAATTCAACTTCACCCGAGTTGATAAGCTCTCTTTCCATATCAGCAATAAATGTGCGAATATTAATATGTTCATGACTAAGGTTTCGCACTTGACCCACAATCACCACTGGGTTTTTACCGTGTTTCACTTGGTATTTGGTCAGCCATTTGCGTGACAACATATCATTCACCAAACGCGAGGAAACCAACCGCGAATCAGTATCATTCCAGTTACCACTTAAATCTTGTACACTATCTGTATCTACACGTGTTACTGTAGTTTTACCTGCACACCCTGCAAGCCCAAACAATAAACAACCTACCAATGATAATTTCATTACCTTATGCATTATTCACTCCTTTATATCCAATGTATTTCATAAAACAGCCTGAACCGCAGCCAACAGTGCAGGTGCCGCTGTTTCTGTACGCATGACTCTAGCACCAAAACACAAAGGCTCAAACCCTTGGGATTGGAAGTAATCCAACTCTTGATGGGTCCACCCACCTTCAGGACCAATTGCTAAGGTTATATCTTTTTCTTGTGGTAGATTATGACGTATATCTTGCCAAAGTGTCGCATCTCTTGGGTGCAGCACAAAACACTTACCACTTGGCTTCATTTGACTAATTTTATCATGCCAAGTCACCTTGGGCACAGCTGTGCGCTCCGACTGCTCTGCTGCTTCAATAATAATTTTTTGCCAACGTTGCAAACGTTTTTCACGTTTATTGGCAGGCAAATTGAACGTTGCACGTTCACTGTTCACCACTTGAAAGCTAGCGGCACCCATTTCTGTTGCCTTCTGCAACACGGTTTCAATTTTTTCACTGCGGTTGGCTGCTTGAATGATATGCACACGACATGGCAACTCTCGGTTCACAGTATCGAATACAATCGGTCTACATTGCCCACCATCTTTTGCTAAACACCTTAGCTCCGCAATATATTCACCACCCTGCCCATTAAACACAGTAATCTTATCACCTACCTGCAAACGCATGACTTGCCGCAAATATTTGGTCTGCTCCATATCAATACCAACCAACATATCAGGTGCAAGT
>JAUZQX010000010.1 GCA_030950765.1 Ghiorsea sp. | reverse complement strand
AACTTGTTGACATGAAAGATAAGATGTATACAAAAATACTGGGGGATCTTCAACTTTATGAGAAGATCCCCCCTTTGAGATGGCCAAGAGAAAAACTTGGTGAAATTTCAAAAGAAGCATCGAAAGAAACGGGATTGCCTGAAGGAACATACGTTATGGTCGGATCATGTGATATAAATTGCGAGATGTTAGCAGCTGATGTTGTCAACTGTGGTGATATGTTGATCGTTTTGGGTTCAACAATCAGTGTAATTTTAATTATCGATAAATATTCCTATTTGGAAGGTTTTATAACAAGCTATGGTATATATGATGGGACGTATAAAATTGGAGGTGCAACATCATCGGGTGGTAGATTCTTGAAATGGATAGAAAGGATTTTCAAAATACGAGAGATTGAAAATGCGAAAGATGAAGGAGTATCGGGTATAGTTATGCTGCGTGTTATTGTCCGCGGTACTGTATACGTGCCATTACCAAGTATGTGGCGGCGCTCGCCTTATATCTTCGGCTCTATCTAAGTCGAAAGAGATATCTAAAGCTTTAACAGTTAATCCTAAGTGACTTATATTAGTCATTGTTTCATGAAATACCCTGTCTGTTCCCCAGTGAATATTATCAAACACACTGGGGCAATGACTGGTTATGCCAATAAGGTCGTAGCCACCGTCTTCTACAGGGCCAATGGCAATATTACGCTGCTTCAAAGCGCTTGTGACACTCTGGTAGCGACCAACATGCACATGTGGTGAATCAGAGCCTAGAAACATCACGGATTTATCATCTAAACCAAATGAGGCGGCAGATAACGTTTGCAATCGACTCCCAAGGTTACCTTGCCCTTGGTTGTGTAGCTCAAACTCAAATTCTGTCCCAAGCTTCTTGAAAAAGTCATGGTTAACATCATCAACTGCTAACCATACATCATCAAAAATGCCGCAGACCTTTGTGATAACGGCTTTTACCATTTGCTGATGAAGTTCTGCTGCTTGTTCTGCTGTATATTGCGGCATCAGTCGGGTTTTGACCTTGCCTACCACAGGGGATTTAGCTAAAATAATAACACGCATTAGCGAGTTCTCCTGTACATTTTTGCAAGTTTCTCAGGATTTACTCCTAACCAATACAAAAGGCGCAGCTTCCACATTAACAATACCGTTTTTATAATACCATAATGTTCCCAGCGGCGACTGGATGTGGTTAATTCATCTTGCAGACAAACAACCCTGCCGAGCGCCCTTAGCTTCTTACTAAGTGCAATGTCTTCCATTAAAGCCACCTCAGGAAACCCGCCTACAGCCATAAAGGAATCTCTGGTAACAAACATACCTTGATCACCTGTGCTCACCTTGGTTAAACAAGAGCGAATATTGATAAAAAAGCTTATAATTCGATAGCTTAGACGATTGTTCGATAGTCTTATGTTAAACCTTCCAGATAGGAGCCCCTGATTATAAGTTTTTTTTATGCTCGAGATATTACTTGAACTAAGCGACGTATCTATGTGTAAAAAAAGGATAATATCGGATACTGTGTTTTGGGCACCCATATTCATTTGTTTGGCACGTCCTGCTTTAGATATTAAACAATGAAAGCCAGCATCTTGAATCAACTGCTTGGTATTATCATTAGAACCACCATCAATAAATACCAGCTCATCTGTAGTTTCTAGCTCGAGGCGTTGAATTTCTTTTAGCGCATGAGGTAAGTATTTTTCCTCATTAAACACAGGAATCACAATCGCAAGGCTAGGTAGGGTTTGTTTTGGCAAAGTTATGTATCCACAACAATAGGGGTCCAACCACTACCCTCTTCTCTAAAGTTGGTAATTTGACCGCGCCATGCGCGGCCAGCCATAGCAATTAAATCCTCACCATGCATATAAAGTCGAATATCAAATTTATAGGACACATCACCAATTTGAACCAAACTTGGCGGTACCAACTTCTGCATAACAGTTGAAGAAGTTTCTAATGCATCAAAACGTTTGCGACTCATGGCTTTGCCGAGTAAAACACCTTTACCACCGTGGCGTGCTGCAGGTTTAAATACCCATTGTTTGCGTATTTTCCATGCTTGGTCTTTATCATACTCAGCGAGTACATGTGTTTCAGGTACGACATCTCGAATCAGGTTTAATATTTTATCATTCACACAAGATTCAAGTAAACCATCGCGCCACCAATCCACCATGCGGTTTTTATCACCAATCAAAGCATAACTTCTTGGGTATGGGTTTAAGTCCACCTGCCCCGCCATGTATGTTTGACGAATATGCTGCATAGCTGCGGATTCTAAATAAAAGTCCGTATCCCGATTATATATCATATCGACTTTAGTACCTAATATATACAAACCATCACTTTGTTGCACCAAGTCTTCTGGGCTAACCAAACTGACTTTTCTACCATTTTCTTTCAATAAAGAAGCATAGGCTTTCATTTCGGGAAACATGTACTGTGACTGAATATCTTCATCCACAATCGCGATATGTTTCCATTTTGGGGCAAACATGCGCAATAAACGTGTTGGTAAATCATCAGCAAGCTCAGCATGTGAACCTTGTGGAATCCAACCATCATCCTTTTCCCACAAGCCACCTGCATTATTGTTAATTTCTATCAGTTTAGGACTTTTATCTGTCAGGTGAAAATCGTAACCCATCAATATAGATGGATTGTTGGGTGCTACCTTTGCTGTTTCAGGCAATTTTTCTGCCAACAATGAAAGATACGTTGCATTACTTTTTAATTGGTATGCAGCCCTTGCAAAAGAAAGCATGGTCTGAAAATCGTGTTGCGAAATGGAAATAGGGGTTTGGGTTGCTAAAGTCATGCGCCCCACCCTACCCAAATTTTAAGTTGCCGCTAATATCCATGCCATGAATGATTTATCACTTGCCAGCATCACTTTAGAAACTCTGCAAAAGTGCATGAAAACATGGGGCCTTCCCGCATTTCGTGCCAAACAAGTATTGGACTGGCGCAATAAAGGTATACTTGATTTGGTTGCCATGAAAAACATTCCGCAACAGGTTAAAGTGGTACTTGAAGAGAAGATACAAGTCCAACCTTTACAACTGGTTAGTAAACAACAATCAAGTGATGGTACACGTAAATATCTGTTTGCCTTAAACCGCGAAGGGCAAGCCAAAAAACATATTGAAACCGTGCTTATCCCCGAAGAAAGTCGAGGTACAGTGTGTATATCATCCCAAGCAGGGTGTGTGCTGGACTGCCCCTTTTGTCATACAGGTACGCAAAAGTTTGAAGGTAATTTAACGCCTGCTGAAATTGTCGCCCAAGTCTTGGCTGTTAAACAAGACCTGCTCACTGACCCCATGTTTGAGGGTTTACACAACCAAGTTACACATATTGTATATATGGGAATGGGCGAACCACTTGCCAATGAAACAGCAGTATTTGATTCATTGGCTTTACTCATGGCTGAAGACTACCTCCACTTATCCCGCCGTAGAATTACACTTTCAACTTCGGGGTTAGTACCACAAATTGAACGCTTGGGCAGAGAAGCACCTGTTAATCTTGCCATTTCTTTACATACAGGCATTAACGATTTACGCGATACACTTGTGCCCATCAATCAAAAACATGATTTACATAAACTTCGCAAATGTCTTAATACTTACCCTTTGGCAAAAAAACGACATATCACTTTAGAATATGTGATGCTGGCTGGCGTAAATGATAATGATGAAGCTTTAAATGCATTGATTAATTTTGTTAACCCCGAACGTGAACGTGTGAACTTGATTCGCTTTAATACTTACCCTGGAAGTGCTTACCAAGGTTCTTCTAGTGAAGTGGTAGATGAATTTGCAAAGGGCTTGATTTCTAAAGGAATTCGTGCAACGGTAAGGCGGTCTCGTGGGGATGATATTATGGCGGCTTGTGGTCAATTAAAAACAGCCAAACAATCATAACAAGAGGAAAAAACACAATGCAACAACGTACAGCAATCATTGGTGGCAGCGGTTTGTATCAAATGGATGGCATTGAAGTGCTCGATGAATTGGACATCGACACCCCATATGGCAAACCATCGGATACCTTAACTTTAGCCAAAATCCATGGTCAAGAAGTTATTTTTTTACCAAGACATGGTAAAACGCATAATATCCCGCCACACAAAATCAATTATCGCGCCAATATTTATGCCATGAAACTTGTTGGTGTATCACAAATTATATCGATTTCTGCAGTGGGTTCATTGCGCGAAGATATAACACCTGGTGATTTTGTGATTGTTGACCAATTTGTGGATAGAACACGTGAGCGTGCTTCAACTTTTTTTGATGGTCCTATTGTTGCCCATGTTTCTTTGGCAGATCCAGTTTGTCAGTCGTTGCGCGGTCAAATGCAACAGGCTTGTGAGCAGCAACACATCACAACACATAACAAAGGCACATACATGGTGATGCAAGGTCCACAGTTTTCAACGCGAGCGGAGTCAAATTTATACCGAAGCTGGGGTATGGATGTGATTGGCATGACCAATATGCCAGAAGCCAAACTCGCACGAGAAGCGGAAATATGCTACGCTACTGTCGCCATGTGTACCGATTATGATTGCTGGCATGAAAATGAAGATGATGTGTCAGTGTCCAATGTGTTGGAAGTCATGCATAAAAATGTGGGGAAAGCCAAAATCATGTTAGATACTTTTTTTAAAAATAAATCCAAAGGCAAACAGCCTTGTGCCTGTCATCAAGCTTTGCAGCATGGTATTTTTGCAGACCTAAAATCACAAGATGATGATGCTTTGCGCCCTATTCATGCCTTGGTTAAACGTTTCTTATGAAATTGCCTTATTTTCTTATTTTATTCACTGCACTTGTGTTATCAGGCTGCCAAAGCAGCGCAATACAAAAACAAAATCAAGACGACATCATAAAACGTGCTTCTTTACACTACAGCCTTGGTATAGATGCACTGCACAAGGGTTTTATCCCCAAAGCCTTTGAGGAGTTAATGCTTGCTAACAGTATTGAACCGAAAAATGCAGCAACTTTAGATGCTATTGCCTATTCATGGCGCTTACGTGGCAATAACAAAGAGTCAAAAAAATACTACCAACAAGCCATTCGTTATAACCCATCGCCTGCAACACGAAACAATTATGGTAGTTTATTGGTTGAACTAGGTGAGTATAAAGAGGCGGTTAAACAACTCAACCTTGCTTTGGGTGACCCGCGTTATAACAAACAGGAGTTGGCATTTACCAATTTGGGAGATGCGCTTGCAGGTTTAAGAGACCATGAAGGTGCCATTGCTGCATACCGAAAAGCACAATTGATTACTCCGAGATGGACGTTGCCTAAACTACGTGAGGCTGTTGTATATGTGGCAATGAATCGCCCCAATTATGCACAAGCGCTTTACGAGACTATTTTACGGAATGAACCAACAAACCAACAGGCTTTACAAGGTTTAATTACCCTTTTACGCGACAAAGGCGAAACAAATAGCATTAAAATTCACCTGCAAACATTTATTAAACATACCACCAACCCTTTACAGAAAGCTTGGGCAGAAGACGAGCTTGTACAGTTGAAAAGGTAAACCGAGGTCATGATGGACACACAACAAACCGAAATAGATAATGACAATACCTTTGCTAAAGAAGCTTTGATTTGTGAAATTGGTGTAAAGCTTAAAAAAGCCAGGGAACACAAAGGTTTGACCAAGGATCAGGTGCTTAAAGAATTGAAATTTAATGTATCTTTTTTAGATGCTTTAGAAAGCGGACAATGGTCAGAAATGCCAGGTGAAGTTTATGCATTGGGTTTTTTAAGGCAGTATGCAGAACTGTTAGGCTTGGATTTTAGCACTGATATTGAACGTATTAAAACGAATACATATGCGCTAACCACCCCACTGACTTACCCTGATGCCCCAATATCCCCCAATCGCACATGGGCAATGGTTGCTGCGCTGCTCTTTATTCTTGGTATGATTATCAGCAACTTATTTAATCGTGATGAACCTGTTACATCCAATATCATGATACCCCCTGCTCCATCTGCTGACATAAAGAAAACAACACAAGATAACAGTGCAACTGTTGATGTACATCCGCTCACAATTCCGCAAGACCCTATTAAAGTAGCTGGCGAAAGTTCTGACACGAATGTTTTGCTTAGCAAACAAAGTGAAGGTGGGGAACATGTAGATACGCCAAAAGTGGATAATACGCTTAAAGCATTTACTTTTGTTGCAGTTACTGATGATGTCTGGCTACAAGTTTATGAACAACGTGAAGGTGAAGAGCCTATACTTAAACGTGAAGCTTTGTTGCGAGTAGGGCAAAGCTTCAGCTTGGATAGCACCGAACAACTTCTGTTAACTTCAGGCAAACCAAGGGCGCTGAAAGTCCTTCGTGATGGTCTGGTTGTCTATGATGTTGGCACACTGGGCCAAGAAGATAAGGTACTTAAGTTATTCCAGCTTTAGTTCTTTTTTTCTAACATCACTTTCATCGTAGGGCTTGTTAAAGCTTGGCTTGCGGCTTGTAATTCGGCTAACTTTTTCCGGTCTCCCAAGCCTATACCCAAACATTTTTCTTGTAATATACACTCTGCTTTAAAACGAGGGGAGCTTTGCATGCCTAAGTCAGTTATCGTATAGCTTGGTAAACCCAGTTTGTTTGCTTGTGTAAGCTCTTGTAGCTTGCTTTTTGCATCACGTAAATCTGAAGGCTCAACTTGGCTAATCAGGGGTTCCCAAGCTCTTAAAACCAATTGCTTGGCTTCATCCCAACTGGCATCTAAAAATACGGCACCAATAATAGATTCCACAGCATTGGCAGCAATGGATGGCGATTTTAAACGCCCTTGTTTATCGCGTTCCCCCTCACCTACATTTAAGAAAGAAGATAGTTTCCAAAATGTAGCAACTTCTAACAATGCATCCTTACAGACCAAATTGGCTTTCATTTTGGACAACGCACCTTCGTTCAGTTGCGGGTATTGGCGGTATAAGTGTTCTGAAACAATAAGCCCAAGTACAGCATCACCTAAGAACTCTTGTCGTTCTAGGTGTTCGGGTGCTTTGGATGCATGGGTTAAAGCCTTATTTAGAATGGTTATATCTTTAAAGTTATAACCTATGATTTGTTCTAATTTATGCTTGCTCAAGGTGTTTCAGCATAAGGGGAAAAATCAAAGTCTAAACGCGCTCTTAGCTTTAATTTATCCATAGGTTTTATTTCACTTTCTTTATAATCTTTATCTGGGTCAACACTTTCAGGTGGACCTAAAAGCCATAATGTAATGTGATATTCCGTACCAACTTGTAACTTTCCATCCTCTTTGGTAATGCTTAAGTTATCAAAGAATTCTGGTGGTAAGGCTTGCAAATCAACGGTTTGAATTTTAAATAACTCATCAATACGCTGTTTAATTTCATCTTCAGTTCGTATTGAAAGATTTTCAGCAGTACCTTCAAAAATATTTTGTACTTTTAAATTGTTATAATAAACGGGGATAACTTGCCCACCAACAAAAACACCACCACCAACTAAAGCCAACCAAAACAATAGCTTAAACATAAAAAACTCCCCTATTAATGCACCAATGTGCCTAATCTATCCCAGCGAACTGAGCCTGTAGCATCATTCCAAGACCACCAAATGACCACGGCTTTACCGACCAAGTATTCTTGAGGTACAAAACCCCAGAATCTTGAATCTCTTGAGTTATTGCGGTTATCACCCAATACAAAATACTTATCTTTAGGCACTTTCCATTGACCATCACGAATCGAATAATCTTTTCGCAACACATGATGTTTTACACCTGTTAAATTTTCTTCAAACAAACCT
>JAUZQX010000001.1 GCA_030950765.1 Ghiorsea sp. | reverse complement strand
CTTCATCCACATATTCAGCATGTATCAATATTAACCTTGCTACAAACATCAGTCGCCCATATCGACTTAAAAAACCAACTACAAATTCAAATCCATTGCCCCGATATACATATCAACATTGACCCTGATCATTTTCGCTTGGTTGCGGATAACCTTATTCGTAATGCCGTACATGCAAGCCCTACTCCCGCATCCATCTTACTTACTTTCACCCATACTGATCATGCTTGGACATTTAGTGTGCGCGACCATGGCAAAGGCATTGACGAACCCATGCGTAAGAAACTTTTTGAACCCTTCCAGACCACCCGAAAACAAGGTACAGGTTTAGGTTTAGCTACCGTATGGCAAGTATGCCAAGTCAATGGCTGGAACATCAGTTTGGATCAGACTATTCACGATGGCACCTGCTTTGTGATAGCTTGCCTGCCCAGCTTATCTATACAACAAGGCGATAAAAGGAAATAACATGGCTAATATTTTACTTCTTGATGACGAAGCCAATGTACGCGAAGTTTTAGCGCTTTCGTTAAATTCTTTTGGTCATGATGTCGTCTCCATCGCCACACCTGACGAAGCAAAGCAAATGTTAGCCCAACAAAACTTTGATGTTGTCATCACTGACTTACGTATGGATGGGGAAGACAAAGGTTTGGATGTCGTTCGTCAAGCCAAAGCCATACAACCCGACACCATTGTTTTGTTACTGACAGCCTATGCCAGTGCCGAAACAGCGGTTGAAGCCATGCGTGATGGTGCTTTTGACTACATCACTAAACCCGTGTCGCGCACAGAACTCGGCGATATTATCGAACGCGCTTTGGCTGTAAAAGATATAAAACATACGCATAAACCCTTAGAAAAAGATATTGAGAAGCATGAAACAAAAGGCTCTTTAATTGGTCATTCTCATGTTATCCAGCGTATTCGCGAGCGCATCTCCCGTGCTGCAAAACGTGATTTCACAGTGCTTATCACAGGAGAGTCTGGCACAGGTAAAGAGTTGGCTGCTCGCCTTGTTCATGAACAATCACCACGCAAACAAGGGCCTTTTGTACCTGTTCATTGTGGTGCTATTCCTGAAAACCTCTTTGAGTCTGAGTTGTTTGGTTATGTGAAAGGCGCATTTACTGGTGCCGAATCTGATAAAACAGGACTCATTGAAAGTGCTGATGGTGGCACACTTTTTCTTGATGAAATTGGTGAAATGCCTTTACTTATTCAAGTGAAATTACTGCGTGTATTGCAAGATATGCGTGTGCGTCGTGTAGGAAGTGAACATGAAATACAAGTTGATGTACGTATTGTTGCCGCCACCAACCGCAACCTTGAAGCTGAAGTACAAGCTGGTAATTTTCGTGAAGATTTGTTTTATCGGCTGAATGTTATCCCTGTACACATGCCCAGTTTGCGTCAGCGCAGGGAAGATATACCAGTCCTAGTGCAAGCCTTGATGCAACGCAGTGGGGGCTCCAATGTTCATATCTCTGATGCTTGCATGCAAAAGCTGAGTAGCCTACCGCTAGCAGGTAATGTACGTGAACTGGAAAATACACTACAACGCCTTTTGGCATTATCCGATGATGATGCATTGGATATTCATCTTCTCGATGAGTTGCAACACAACAATCAAACACAAGCCATCAGCTTGCACCACCTACAAGAACAAGGTATATCCTTAGATGCCCAACTTGAACACATCGAAAAATCCTTGGTTGAAGAGGCACTTATACAAACACAAAACAACGCAACACAAGCAGCCAAACTGTTGGGCATCAGCTTCCGCTCCATGCGGTATCGTATGCAAAAATTAGGGCTCAAAGAGGAAAAATAATGGACCTACATCTATTCTCCGTCTTATCTTTTTCCATACTTGGTTTATTGTTTGGAAGTTTTTCCAATGTTTGCGTGCATAGGATTCCACGCGGTGAATCAATTGTAAGCCCTGGCAGCCAATGCCCAAACTGCCATACTGCTATTGCATGGTATGATAATGTACCCGTATTCTCATGGTTATATTTGGGAAGAAAATGCAGGCATTGTGCTCTGCCTATTACATGGCGTTATCCATTCTTGGAATTAAGTATGGGTGTGTTGTGGGGGCTCATTGCTTGGTATATCCCATTTGATAGCTTGTATTTCGCGCAAGCTATTGTACTGGTCAGCTTATTATGGATTTTGACCCTAATTGACTTGGAAACTTTCTTATTGCCCAATGCTTTAACCTTTCCTGGCATTGCTTTGGGGCTAATCTTTGCATGGCAAGCTGGGTATGTTTTGGATGCTGCTATCGGTGCAATCGCAGGTTATGCCATATTTTGGCTGGTTGCCAAACTATTTTTCCTTGCCACCAAACGCGAAGGCATGGGGCAAGGTGATTTTAAACTACTTGCCATGTTAGGCGCTTTTATGGGTTGGCAAGCACTGCCCTTTATTATTATGTTGTCCTCTTTTACAGGTGCAATCATTGGCTCTATCGCCTTGTTCCTGAGCAAAAAAGGTTTACGCGCAGAAATTCCTTATGGTCCATACCTTGCCGTAGCGGGTGTTATTTGGTTCTTTTGGTCAGCTAACATCCTTGCTTGGTACCAGTATTATTTAGGCTTACAGTGAAACATACCATCTTCTATGGTTTAACAGGAGGTATTGGTGCAGGAAAATCAACTGTAGCAAAGATATTTACCCAATTAGGTGTACCTGTATTGGATTTGGATAAGGTTGGGCATCAACTTTTAGAAACAGACACACAACTGCAGCAACAATTACATCAAACTTTTGGCAAAGGTATTCTGCAACCTGACGGCTCCATTAATCGCCAAGCTTTGGCACAACAAGCCTTTACTTGCCCAACAAACACGAACAAGCTAAACAAACTGCTTCACCCGCGTATCCAAAACATTGAACAACAATGGCGAAATCAGCAAACAGCAGCTTTGGCGATTATTGAAGCATCGGTACTGATTGAATCAGCTGGTGTGCAACGCATGGATGGGCTTATTGTAGTGCTTGCAGCTATGCATACGCGAAGGCAAAGGGTTTTGAAACGGGGCAAACAAGATAAAGTCGCATTTGAAAGCATTGTACAGCGGCAATGTACGGATGTAGAGCGTATTTCAGCGGCTAATTTTACATTGTATAATGATACAGACATACCAACACTGCAAAAAGAAGTACAGCAGCTTTATCGTACCTTAGCGCAACATCACCCTTAAATGCATTTTCTCTAAAAAGGGGTCAGAGCCCTTTTAAGGATTTAGGTGGTCGACCACGCCTAGATTGTCCAATTTTCTTGCCTAAAACGGATTCAATTTCTTCTCGAAACCTATCATTCCCCAACGGCGTTCCTGTCTGCCACGATGCCCGAATTTCTGACAATGCAACATCATCAACATATACATCAAACAATGCCTCATATGCCTGTTGTCGCACCTTCTCATTTGCACCTAAGCAAGTATATAAATGATGTGGTTTCACAAGCGGATCAACCTTACCCTCTGCATTTGCCGCATAACTCGACCAAGCATATTCTCGTGGATGCGAAACCATCGCAGCCCG